>DASXUQ010000016.1 GCA_036504735.1 bacterium | reverse complement strand
CCCGAGAGATCCTGCATCCCGCAGACGGGCTGCAGGATGACAAGTGAAAGGGTAACGGTCTGCAGGTCGAAGACTCCGGTGGAGTCCACGGACTCTAACGAGATGACAAGATAAGGCGGAGCCCTCAAATTGGTGCAGATCAATTGTCATTCCACTTTGGGTAAGGAAGTAAGCCGCCCCATTGCTCTCGTACTTGAAGGCAAACGCGCCGTCCCATTGGCCTTCATTTTGGACAAAGAAAGCCGTCTGCGGCAAGGGAGTGCCAGCGAAGACGGTGGAGACGAAGCAAAGGATGATCAGAATAAGGAGCGCGGCGAAGCGGGGCATGCTCACCTCGGGATGGATGGGATTTTCTGAAGGTACAAGAGACCGGCTTAAAAGTCAACAACCGCCACGGCAAATTTCAGATATTCGGTCTCCGGCATGGCGGCGAGGATCGGATGATCCGGGGCCTGTGCACCGTGCAGAATCAGCCGCAGCGGACGGCCTGCCTTGTCGGCGGCTTCACGCAGCGTCTCCCGCCACGGGCCGGGCTGCACCAATCCCGAACAACTGGCTGTGGCAATATAGCCGTTTGGCGCAACTCTGGCCAGTGCACGGGCATTCAGATCTTTGTAAGCCCGCAGCGCCGCCGGGACCTTGGTGCGGCTCTTGGCCAGCGCGGGTGGATCCAGCACCACCACATCGTAGGTCTCGGTGTGCTCCTTCAAAAACGGGAAGATGTCCGCCTTGACAAATTCCGCGCGCTCCAGCCAGCCGTTGCGCGACACTGCTTCTCGAGTAATTGCTAACGCCGACTCCGAAGCATCCACAAATGTCACCATGCCCGCTCCCGCCGCCAGTGCATACAACCCGAATCCACCCGTGTAACAGAACAGATCCAGCACCGTATGTTTGGGCTGAATAATTCCCGCCAGCAGTTTGCGGTTGAATCGCTGGTCGAAAAAGTAACCCGTCTTCTGCCCGTGCAGCGGATCGGCCAGCAGATGAATCCCGTCCTGCATGAACGATTTCCAACCCTCGAACTCGCCGTGCAGCAATTCGCGCTTCAACTCCAGCCCTTCTAATTCCCGCGCATGCGAATCATTGGCCGCAATAATCGCCGAAGGCGACAGCAGCGACACCAGCGATTGCACAATCTGCGGCAGCAGCCGGTCCATCCCGGCAGTGGTGGCCTGCAACACCAGCAGATCTCCGAAGCGGTCTACAATCAGTCCCGGCAGAAAATCCGCTTCGCTGTAAATGATGCGGCCATTCTCCGAAGCATCCGGCAGCGCGCGCCGCAGATCCAGCGCGGCACGGATCCGCGCGCGAATGAACGCCTCATCGATCTCCACCCGCTCCTTCGAGAGCAGCCGGACGGAAATCAGACTGTGCGGGTTGACCGTGCCGATTCCCACAAACCTCCCGCCGTGCTCAAAGACTTCGGCGATCTGGCCCGGCTCCATCTGCTGGAAGCCGTTTTCCAGTTCATTGGAGAAGATCCAAAGGTGTCCGGCATGCACGCGCTGGCCTGCTCCGCGCCGCAAAATCACGCGGGGTCGGCTACTGCCGCTGACGATGGATGGAAAGTTCTCAGGCAAAAGTGGTTGATCCTGTTGTTTATTTGATAGTTACAGCCAAGAGGCCCCCAGGGGGCTGGCTTGCTTTTAAGCTGTAAGCCAATTATATTCTAAAATTGAACCGAAAGTACCTTAACGCCCGTTCCGATGGACATCTTTCATACCATTATTTTGACCGCGCGCCCCGCCGCCGGCAAGAGCGAAGTCATCGACTTCCTCAAAAAACTCGATCCGCAAACCCGCCGCGAACAGTTCCATGTCGGGCAGATTGTGGAGATTGACGACTTTCCCTACATCTGGGAGAAGTTCGAAGAGGACAAGATCCTAACCGATGCCGGCAGGCCGCGGCTGTGGACCGATGACAAGCTGTACTTCAAGGATGAATGGGCCTGGGACTTCTTCCTGATGAAGATGAACATGGCCTTTGCCCGCCATCAGGCTGAAGGCGACAGCGGCAAGACCGTGCTGTTTGAGTTCGCCCGGGGAGGCAGCGATGCCATTGCCCACGCGCTGAGCGTCATCTCCCCCGAGGTGCTCAAGCGCGCGGGAATCCTCTACATTCAGGTCTCCTACGAGGAGTCCGTGCGCAAGAACCGCAGGCGGTTCAAGCCCGAACTGGCTCACTCCATCCTCTATCACTCTCTGCCCGATGAGAAGATGGAATTCTATTACAAAGAAAACGACTGGGGCAAACTGGCCACCGGACTTGACGGCCGCATCGCCGTGAACGGCGCCAACGTTCCCTATTCGGTGCTGGTCAATGAACCGGAAGTCACCGACAATGTCGCCAAATTAGGCCCGGCCCTGCGCGACGCGCTGAACCGGCTGTGGAAACTTTACCAACACTGAGCACAATCTTTCATGGCAAATAGAAAAACCTTCCGCCGCGTCGAAAAAACCTGGGACAACTTCTGGGCCGAGTTCTGGCGCATCCGGCTTGTCAAGGATGACGAAACCGTCATCTGGAAGAATCAACAAGTCGTCCACTTCTGCACCGAGATGCTCTCCATCAAACCGGGAATGCGTGTTCTCGATTTGGGCTGCGGCGCGGGATTTCAAGCCAACATGCTGGCCGAGATGGGCGTTCACGTTCACGGCGTGGATCTCTCCCCGCCGCTGATCAAGTTCGCCAATGCCGAAGCCAAAAAGCGCAAACTGCCCGCCACCTTTGCCGTCGGCGACATGCGCACCTTCGAGACCGACGAACCGTATGACCGCGTGCTCATTTTGGGCATGAGTTTCGGTTTCGGTACCGATGAAGAGAACGTGGCCACGCTACAGAATGTTTTCCGCGCCGTAAAGCCGGGCGGCAAGATTCTGATTACCGGCGAACATCCCTATTCGGCGTCATCCCAGGCCGGGCCGGAATGGATTGAAACCGATGAAGGTTTCCTCGTGCATCGCGGCGAGTTCGATCCCATCACGAGCCGCTTGGGCGGCATCTGGGAACTGGTCTGCCCCGATGGCACCATCATTACCGAAGGCGAAAACCCCGAATCGGACGGCATCCGCTGCTACTCAGTTCCGGAAATGCACGATCTGCTGGCCAGTACCGGTTTTGTGAATCCCGCTTTCTACGGCTCGTGGATGATGCCGCCGTCGGAACTGCAGTGGTTCTCCATGGAAATGATTACCACCGCCGACAAGCCGACCGCGGGCAAAGCCAAGTCACGGACACGCAAGGCATAATCAAGAATAAAGGGCTGAAGCGGGCACGGCATGTCGTGCCCCTACGACGGATGTTAATACCCTCGATACTTATGAATAGCGACCCGCGAACGCCGGACGTCCGCCTTGGCCCGTTGCATCTGACCTCGCGCGCCATTCTGGCTCCGCTGGCCGGCTACACCGACACGGCCATGCGCCGCGTTTGTCGCCGCTACGGCGCGGGCATGGTGTTCTCCGAGATGCTCTCCAGTGAAGGCACACGGCGCAACAACCCCAAGACCTTCAAGATGGCCGCCTTCCACGAGGAAGAGCGGCCCTACTTCGTGCAGCTCTTTGCCACCAATCCCGAACAGGCGGCGGATGCGGCGCGGATTCTCACACAGATTCAGCCCGACGGCTTCGATCTGAACTTCGGCTGCCCGGTGAAGAAGATTATTCTGAACCAGGGCGGCGCGGCGCTGCTGAAAGATATTCCACTGCTGGGGCGCATCGTCGAAGCCGCGGTCAAAGCCACCAATGTGCCCGTGTCGGTGAAGATCCGCTCCGGCTGGGACCGCCGTTCACTCAACGCCATTGAAGTCGCTAAGACGATTGCCGATGCCGGCGCGGCTTGGGTGACCATTCACGCGCGCACCCGCAGCGAATTCTATCAGGGCCGCGCGCACTGGGAATGGATCGGCGAAGTAAAAGCCGCGGTGAACATTCCGGTGGTGGGTAACGGTGATGTGCGCTCACCCGAAGACGTGGTGAGCCTGATCAATATGACCGGCTGCGATGCCGTGATGATTGGCCGCGCGGCGATGGGTTATCCGTTCATCTTCCGCGAGATCAACCATCTGTTGCAAACCGGCGAATCTCTCCCCCCGCCCACTCCGCAGGAACGCTTCGAAGCCGCCAGCCAGCAATTGCGCTGGATGGTCGAACAGTGGGGCGAACGGCGCGGCACGCTGGAATTCCGCAAGCACCTGCTCGCCTACGTGCGCGGCTTGCCGCGCAGCATTCAGTTCAAAGTGGAAGCCATGAAGCTCATGGAATCCGAGCCGGTAATTGACGCCATGCGCGCCTACGTCGCCACGCTGCCGGACATTCCCTTTGAACGTCCCATGCCGCTCGGCGAAGACCTGCCTCCGGCCTGGCGGCCGTCGCAGATCAATGCAGGTCAAGCTCCCGAATCACCAGCGGAACCAACTCCGCTTTAATCCGGTCCCGCAGATCGCTGAATACCTGATATTCATCTGCGTTCATCGCCAGCCGGATCGGATCCGGATAGCCGCGATGCACACGCTTGACGGCATTAGGGAAGATCGGACAGACTTCGTTGGCATGGTCACAGACCGTGATCACCAGGTCCATCCGCTCATGTAAGAACTGGTCTACGCTCTTTGAGTATTGGCCGCTGGCGTCAATGCCCACGTCGCGCAGCACGTCGATCACCAGCGGATAAATACGGCCCGGACTGACGCCGGCCGACGCAACGTCGATGCGGTCGCCTAATTCGTGGCGCAGCACCGCTTCGGCGAGTTGACTGCGCATGGAATTGCCGGTGCAGATCACCAGCACCTTCGGTTTGTTGTTCAACGGATTTCCTCGATGCGCGGCGCAGGATCCGCATGGATCGGCCCGCTGCTCTTCTTGATTTCATCTCCGATAACGTCACTGATCAGATCCCCGATGGTCTGCAGCTTCCGGGGCTTGAAGGTAAAGTACTCGTCCCACTGCGAGACGGCCACGTAGTCAATCGTGACGACGTGATAGGTGCGGTTCGGATCCACGGTTTTGCCACCTATAGTTACGCCTGCAAGGTCCACCTTGTCGCCGGTCTTTTTGTAGCGGATCTTCATTCCCGAAATCTCCAGCGCGCCGTGTTTGTGCAGCCCTTGCGCCCGCGCCTGCTCCAGTGCAGTTTTCAAAAGTTCGCTGCCCGTAGCGTCGAAGGTGGCGATGCTATTGACAAACGGCAGCAACTCCACAATCTGCAGCATGGTCACGGGACCCGCGTTGATGTCGGTACGAATCCCTCCCGCATTGACAAAGGCCACGTCCGCCTTGTACCGCTCGCGCAAACGGTCACAGATCCAGTTACCGGCATTGCTGCCCGTGTAGTAACTTTTCTTCCACGGTTCGGCAATTTCCCCGATCTTCTGCCCATACTGCTTTTGAATTGCGGCGCTCAAACTGTCGGCCAGTGTGGATACAGGCGTAACCGCAGGTGTGGCGGAAACCGTGAGCGCTATCAGGCTGTCGCGATAACTTACGATGCTATCCGCATCCACCCACAGATCCAGCATCCCCAGATCTTTGAGATAGGATCCCGCCTGCACGATCAGCGTCCCGTTGATGCGCTTGCCGTGTTCCAGCCGCGTGTGGCTGTGACCGCCGACGATGACCTGCGCGCCGCGCGTGTGCATGGCCAGGATGCTGTCCTCTTCGACGCCTTCATGCGTCAGCAGGACAATCAGATCCGTCGCCGGTGCCAGTTCGTCAATCTGCTTCTGCGCTGTAGTGAACACGTCTTCTACCCGGAACGGCTCCACGGCGGTGTGAGCGGCCACCCCGGACAGATTGTCCAGAATCAGACCGATGATTCCCACGCGCAGCCCGTTGATTTCAAACACATGAGATGATGCAGTCAGTGGTTTGCCACTGCTCTTCTCGCGGAGATTTGCGCAAACTACCGGGTACTTGGCCGCGGCAACATACTGGCGCAGATGGTCCGATCCCAGATCGAACTCGTGGTTGCCGAGACACTCGGCAGCGACTCCGCAGCGCCTGAGCATTTCCTGCAACGCACCGCCTTTCACGCCGCTGTACTCAATGTTGCACACGGGGTTGCCCGTCATCACATCTCCCGCATCCAGATACATAGAATTCGGATGCTGTGCGCGCAGTTGCTGCAACTGCTCGAACAGCGCACCCATGCCGCCCGTTAATGCATGATCCTTGCGCCAGCTCGCAGGCTCGGGCATGAAATGTCCGTGAATGTCATTCGTATGGAAGATCACGACTTCGCGTGGCGCCGCGCTGCATAACGCGCTTCCAGCCACAAGGATCGCCCACGCGATCATCAAATTCCGCATCATCCCTCCTTCATTTACTGTGAATAATATACATCTTTCCTCCGGCGGATGCAACACCTTGCGGCTCTTGAACCGCCCGCGCTACCTGCATGAGGTCCGGTTCTGAGAGTCGTCATCACCGCCTATGTCCGCTTCGGAAACGCACTGGCCTGGCACGCCCTTGAAGTCGCCCGCGGCCTGCATGCGGCGGGGCATTCCGTGCTGCTCTGCTGCAAAAAGGACTCGTTTCTGGCCCGCTGGTCGGAAGGCGCGCCCTTTCCCGTCAACTCCGAATTGGAGCTTGACCGCACCGGCGCGGGTGGGCTGTTGCCCGGTTACAAGGCGCTGCGGCAGATCGTTCACGATTTCCGGCCTGATGTTCTGAACCCGCACTGCCCGCCCGGGCACTCCTTCCTTGCGCTGCTGCGTTCTCTGGGCAGATTGAGAGTGCCCTTGATCCGCACCGTTGCCGACCCGCGCCCGCCTTCTAACAATCCGGCAAACTGGCTTTTACACCGCCGATTCACCGATGGTCTGATCTTTACGACCGCATCTTCCCAGCGCCGCTATGAACCCTTCGTGGATTTGCGGCGGTTAAATCATCAGGTCATTCTGCCCGGATTTCGGGCCGATGACTTCGTGGACGGTGTCCGCGCCGGCGGTTATCGCAAGCGCTACGGCCTGAAACCCGAGCAGCTCCTGATCGGCATCATTGCGCGCATGTCGCCCGAAAAAGGGCAGGAGGTGCTGCTGGAAGCGCTCGCGCTGTTGAGCGCCGAGGAGCGTAGCCGGATCGTCTGTGTTCTGGCAGGAGAAGATACCCGTGACCGGAATCATGAGGACTTGAAAACGATTGCCAAACTCTTCGGCGTGGAACGGCAAATCCGCTTCCTTGGGCGGCTCGACGACGTGCGGCCCCTCATGTCGGAACTGGACGTGGGCGTGGTAACCTCCGTGCGCAGTGAAGCCATCTGCCGTGTGGCGCTGGAGTATATGAGCTTCGGCATTCCCGTAATTTCCAGTGACGTGAATATTCTTCCGGAAGTGGTGCTGAATGGCCGCAACGGTTTGACCTTTCCCAATCGCAACGCCCACGCTCTCGCCGAAGGCCTGCGAACCATGCTGCGGCACGCCGATGAGCCCAACCGTCTCGGATCCGCAGGACGCGATATGGTCCATTCCGCCTTCAGTCTTGGCCACGAAATCGAGCAGACCGTCGCGTTCTATGAACAGGCACGTCTGCGTACGTCACGAGGTCATGCCTGATGCCCATGCTGCCCATTTCGCTGGTCGTGATTACCTTCAATGAGGAAGCAAATATCGAGCGCTGCCTGCGGTCGGCGCAATGTTGCGCGGAACGGATTGTGGTGGATTCGGGATCGACAGATCGCACTCTCGACATCTCCCGTTCCTTTGGCGCGACAATCCTGCACCGTGCCTGGACCGGCTATGGCGACCAGAAAAATTACGGCACGCAGCAGGCCTCGCAGCCGTGGGTGCTGTGCATTGATGCCGATGAAGAAATTTCCGATGCCATGCGCGAGCGCCTGATCGAGACCTTTGCCGAAGATCCTTCCTGCGATGCCTTCGAAATCAACCGCCGCAATTTCTACGCGGGAAAAGCCATTGCCCACAGCGGCTGGTACCCGCAATGGAAACTGTTTCTGTACCGCAAAGGCAAGGTCGAATGGGACGACGCCGAACCCCATCCCTTGCCCGTGCTACGCCATGGCCGCAAGCGCAGACTGCACGATGGCGATCTCTATCACTACACCTATTCGGGTGTCCGCCAGCATATCCAGAAGAACTTCGCGTTCGCCGTCGGCTCCGCCGCCGCCATGCACCGCAAAGGACGCACGGCGACAACCTTCGACCTGGTCTTTCGCGGCCCTTGGGCGTTTTTCCGCGCGTATGTCATGCAGCGCGGATTCTTAGATGGATTTTACGGACTGGTGATCGCCACGGTCGCCGGCTGGTATACCTTCACCAAGTATGCCTTGCTGCGCGAATTGACCATGACGCAGGCCACACACCATGACCACTAACGTCCCCTCCCTCCGACGATGCGCATTGTAGCCTTTCTCTTTCGACGCATCGGTGACAGTCTGCTCGCCACGCCGGCCTTGCGGGCCATTAAGGACCGCTATCCGGACAGCGAGCTCTCCGTCGTGTGCGAACCACAGGTGGCGCGGGTGTTTGCCCACAATCCTCACATCGACAACGTAGTAACGATCAAACGCGGCCCATCGGCCCTCTCGCTGGCGGGAGCCGCGCGGCGTCACGGCAAGGCGGACTTCCTGCTGGATTTTCTCTCCGATCCGCGCAGCGCCCTCGCCACTCGTTTGAGCGGCGCCAAACAGCGGGTGGGATTTGTGCGGCGTGGCATGAACTGGGTCTACACCCGCACGGTGCCTCGTCAGGAGGCGCAACATCCGATGTACAGTGCGCAGCACAAACTCGGGCTGGTGACGGCGCTCGGAGTTCGCGCTGCGGATACGGCTACGGAGTTTTATCTGACAAAGGATGATCGCGAATATGCGGCCACGGCATGGGCCGAGCGCGGATGGTCGGCGGAGACTCGTGTCGCCGCCTTCTTCGTGCATAGCCGCCGCGACCACAAACGCTGGCCCCTCGATTGTTTCCGCGAAGTGTTGCAGCGGATGCACGAGGACCGGTTGGCAACACCACTGGTGCTGATTACGCCGGGTGACGAGAGCGCGGTGGCCGAATTGCGCGCGCGCGGCGATCTGTCCGAAAAGCATATGCTGCCCGTGCGGGATTTGGGCCATCTGGGCGGCGTGCTGGAGCGTTGCGCGGTGCTGGTCGGCAATGACGGCGGTCCGAAGCACATCGCCGTGGCGCTCGGGGTCTCGACCGTTACGATTTTCGGCCCCGACTCTCCCGTTTACTGGACACCCGCCGACACCGCCATTCACGCCACTATCGGCGCGGAAGCGCGGAGCGTCCGGGCGTCCGTGGCCGACGTGCAGCCTCACGCGGTATACGATGCGGTGCGCGCCATGCTCGAAAGGGACAGGCCGTGACCGGCGCGCCTACCTCCATTCTCTGCTTCCGAAACGGGTCCATCGGCAACACTCTCGTCGCCGTGCCCGCCTTACGCGCGCTGCGCAAGAGTTTTCCGTCGGCATCGCTGGCCGTGGTGGTAGATCCGGTGGGCTATCAATTGCTCGAGCATTGCCCGTGGATCAACCGCCTGATCGTCTATGAAAAACACGGCGCTCATCGCGGCGTTCGGGCACACGCGCAGCTTATTCGGGAACTGCGGGCGCTCCACCCATCCCATGCCGTGCTCTTCAAGCGATTCTTTCGCAATGGACTGCTGGCGCGGCTCTCCGGTGCTGCCGTTCGCGCCGGATTCAAGACGAACGAGCGCGCCCCGTTTCTTAATCTCACCGTGCCCTATGATGAATCGGTGCCGGTTGTCGACTTGAATCTGCGCCTCAGCGAGCGCCTTGGCGCAACTCCCGATGGCCGCGACCTTGAACTGTTTCTCGCACCGGAAGATCGCGACGCGGCGGCGGATCTGCTCCACGCGTTGCGGTTTGCGGACAAGACATTTGTTATCGCGCACTATGGCGGCCTCACCACGCCGCCGGATTTCATGCCCTTGCGCCGCTTCCTGCACGTTCTCCGCCAGATTGCCGGCAAGACTGGACGGGTGCTACTGATCGGACATGGTGCCGCGGAGCAGGCATGGGCCGACGAGATTTCCGCACAGTTTCCCAATGCGCGGCCCATGTGCGGTCTGCCGCTTCGCACCACCGCCGCGCTGATCGAGCGCAGCCGCCTTTTCATCGGCTTCAACTCCGGTCCCGCGCACATCGCCGCCGCGGTGCGGGTCCCCGAAATCATCTTCTTCCGTCCCGACGCGCGCGTGGCCGCCGAGGTCCGCAAATGGTGCCCGCCTTCCCCACTCGCACACCCGCTTGTTCCCCCCGCTTCCCCCGACGATGACAAAGCATGGGCTGCATTGATCGCCACCGTCAGCAAGATCGCCGGCCCGCCCGTGCCTGTTGCCATCCAGAGGCGGACGTGAGCATCTCCGGCGATTTCTCTCTTGGCGTAGCCATACCCGCGTATAAGGATTGCGATAAACTTCGCCGCTGCCTTGGCTCCATCGCGGAGCATGCTCCCGCCCTGCTCCCTCGGACCGTAGTCGTGGATGACAGCGGTGACGGCAGTGTCGCCAACACGTTGCGGGCGAGCTTTCCCGACATTCAGTGGGTCCTGCACGAGCAGAATCAAGGGTTCGGTCCCTCCGCTTCCGAGTCTGTCCTCTCCTGCCAGGCCGACATCGTGGTGCTGCTCAATGATGACGTGCTGCTGCTGTCCGATCCTGCGCCGCAGTTGCAGCAGCTTTTCCGTGATCCCGCGTTGTTTGCCGTCACCTTTCGGTCTCAGCGCGAGGACGGCGCGTTTCGCGAAGGCGCCAA
The DNA here is from genome assembly GCA_036504735.1 of bacterium. NCBI lineage: Bacteria > bacterium. The sequence continues at coordinate 58,856 of DASXUQ010000016.1, read as the reverse complement.
GCGGCTGGTGTGGCCTATGGGATTCCCACGCATTCTCCACGGTGAGCGCGACCAGTTGCCGCCGGTGAATGGCCTCCATCCTTCCGCCTATGCGGTTGGCGGACATGCCGCATACCGCAAGGAATTCTTTGCCGCCCTCGACGGTTTCGATCCGCTCTTCGAGCCGTTCTATTGGGAAGACGTGGATATCTGTGCGCGCGCCCTGCGTCGCGGTTGGGCGTCCGCATACTGTCCCGAGTGCCGCGTGATGCACGGTGAAGACGGAGCAATCCGCACCCGGCATTCCGCTGCGCTCATTCGAGAACTGACGATGCGCAACCGCCTGCTCTTTGCCTGGCGCCACCTGCCCGCGCATCTGAAACCGCTTCACACGCTGTCGCTGCTGTATCACCTCACCGCGTCCGTCCTCCTGTCCGGCCCGGCTTTTCTGCGCGCCTTCCTTTCCGCGCGGCGAAGATGGCGCTCGGCTTAAGCCTCCCGCACATTCGTTTAGGTCGCTTCATCTGTTGAAGGAGCATACCTTGGCAAAGATTGAATCCGCCGCGCCTCCCGCCCACAAGCCGTACGTTTCGTCTCAAGAGAACGTTACCGAAGGTACTGTTCGCGCCGTCGTGCTGGGAGTCATTCTCAGCGTCGTGTTCACCGCGGCCAATGCGTACCTTGGCCTGTATGTTGGTATGACCGTCAGCGCCTCGATTCCCGCCGCTGTCATCTCGATGGCCATCCTGCGCAAGCTGATGAAAACGGGCAGTATTCTCGAGAACAATCTGGTGCAGACCATTGCCTCGGCGGGAGTATCCCTCGCCTCGGGCATCATCTTCACTATCCCCGCGTTCTTCATCTGGCACGAGACACGCGGCGACATCGCCATTCCCAGCATCGCGAAGATCAGCTTCATCTCCATTATGGGCGGTGCGCTGGGAATTCTGATGATGATTCCGCTGCGCCGTCTGCTCATCCGCGATGAGCACCACACTCTCCCCTATCCCGAAGGTACCGCCTGCGCCGAAGTGTTGATTGCCGGAGAGCGCGGTGGCGACATGGCGAAGAAGGTCATTTTCGGCGTGGGAGCGGGCGCGATCTACAAAATCGGCACGCAGATCGCGCTGTGGAAGGAGAGCCTGACGCTTGAACTTCCTGCCCCCTCCAAAGGATTTCTTGGACTCGATGCCATTCCCGCGCTGCTCGGCGTCGGTTACATTCTCGGCCCCCGCATTTCGGCGGTCATGCTTGCCGGCGGCGCGCTGGGAACGGCAGTGCTGGTGCCGATGATTGCCTTCTTCGGATCGGGAAATGCCAATCCGATCTTCCCCTCCCTCGACCAGACCGTGTCCGCCATGAGCGGCGAGGCCATCCGTTCCACCTATGTTCGCTACATCGGCGCCGGTGCGGTCACCATGGGCGGCATTCTTAGTCTGCTGAAGGCGTTGCCCGCGTTGCTGCGTTCGCTGGCCTCGGCGGCATCCCGCATCAGAGCGTCTGTCAAAGCGGAGCCTGTGCGCACCGATCACGATCTTCCCGGCTGGGTGGTGCTGGCAGGATCTCTGGCGATTGGCCTGTTGAGCTGGACACTCGCGCCGGATAATCCTGCCGTGATCTTCATGGTGATGGTATTCGGCTTTGTGTTCGTAACCGTCACCTCGCGGATCGTCGGCCTGGTGGGATCATCGTCCAGTCCGGTTTCCGGAATGACCATCGCCACACTGCTCGGCACCACCGTGTTGTTTGTGGGCATGGGCTATGTGGGCACCGCAGGCATGGTAGCCGCACTGGTGGTGGGCACCATAGTCTGCGTAGCGGTCTGCACCGCGGGCGACATTTCGCAGGATTTGAAAACCGGTTTCCTGCTCGGGGCTACACCTTGGAAACAGCAGCTTGGAATGTTTGTCGGAATCGTCGCGGGAACATCGGTGATCGGCGGCATCGTCTATCTGCTGGGCAATACGTTCGGTTTCGTCACCAACGCGGCGCACCCCAACGCCTTGCAAGCTCCGCAGGCGAATTTGATGGCGATGATCATTGACGGCGTGATGCATGGCAAGCTGCCCTGGGATTTGATCTTCCTCGGCGCCTTCCTCGCGCTGATCGTGGAGCTGTTCGGCGTCTCGTCGCTGGCCTTCGCCGTGGGGCTCTACCTCCCCGTTGGTTTGGCGGTGGGCGTAATGGTTGGCGGCCTGGTGCGCTGGGCAAGAGCGGGTATCAACGCCGAAGAGAGCGGTGAAGATCCGGGCGTGCTCTTCAGTTCGGGTCTCATTGCCGGCGAAGCATTAATCGGAATTGGTTTTGCCATTCTGGCCAGTCTGAAGATCAGCTATGATATTGCAGCGGGCACCTTCACGGGAGTATCCGAGGTGCTGGTGACGTTGCTCGTCTTTGCCGCCCTGATCTACACTCTCTGGGCTGCCTCCAAGCCCAAACCGGTGTAGCGATTCCCCGCAGTTCAAAACGCAGAAGCCCGAAGACGCAATCTTCGGGCTTTCTCATTTCACGCCTTCTATTCTATTCCGCCAGAGCGTATGCTTCCAGCAAAGTGTGATCCGCAAGCAAGTGTGTCGTGCCGCCGTTCCACGCCAGCCGTCCCTCCTCCAGCACCCAGGCATGGCCGCCCAGTTCGCGCATCACGTCCAGATCATGCGTAATCACAATCAGTGTCCGCTCCGGGTTGATCCAACTCTTCACCGCATCCAGCATGCGCCGCTGAAAACTCCAGTCCAGACCAATGGTCGGCTCATCGAGCACCAGTACCTGTGGATTCCGCGCCAGTTGCATCGCCGTGGCCCACAACCGCCCGTACCCTGCCGACAAATGAAACGGATGCTTCGGCGCGAAGTCTTCCACGGAGAGCCCAAACCGCTCGAACCACGTCATATCCAAGGCCCCGTGACCATTCGATAATTGCTCCAGCTCCGCGGCAAGAGTATCTTCAAAGAAAATCGTTTCCGCAGATTGAAACACGTGCGCGGCGCGCGTCCGGCAGTGGAGCATGTCCTCGCCATCCAGCAAGATTCTCCCCACATCCGCCGTCATCAAACCCGACAGCAGATAGCCAAGCGTAGACTTGCCCGAGCCCGAAGGCCCGCACAGCAGGTGCGGAACTCCCGCCGCAAAGTCCGCCTGAATCGATTCCAGCGCGGTCTTCCTTCCTCCGCGAAAAGTCCAAGTGTAGGAAACATTTTCTACAAGCAGGCTCATCGTGGAACACACTCCGCATCGGCCACGCTGTGCAACTCTTCTCGCGAGCACTCGCGCAGCATCCCCGTGCGCAGCAGGCAATGCCTGTCAGCGGCCGGCATGCGTTTGGGACTTGGCGTCATCCACAAGATCCCGCACTCCGCTCGCACTTCATCCACCGCACTCATCAACTCGCGGCGCGACGGAGCATCCAAAAAGGAGTCCGGCTCATCCAGCAGCAAAAATCGCGGCTTGGCCGCCATAATCGCTGCCAGCGCCACGCGCTGTTTCTGGCCGCCGGACAGAGCCTGCGGCGGATGATGGCGCAGCGACGTTATCTGAAACCGGCTCAGTAAAGCTTCAACTGTCTCCCGGATCTGCGCAGGCGGTGTGCCACGCAATTCCAAACCCAGTGCAATCTCTTCCTCGACATTGCCCGCCAGCATCTGGTGATCGGGATTCTGAAAGAGCATGCCCGTCTGCTGACGCGGCAGTGCATTCTCCATTCCCCGCACGACGACGTGCCCGCCGGCAGGAGTCAAAAGCCCCGACATAAGCCGGAGCAGCGTGGTTTTTCCCGATCCATTTCCGCCAAGACAGACGGTCAACTCACCCTGCCGCAGCGTCAGGCTGATGTCGCGCAGCAGAGGAGCGCCGTCATAGCCGAATGTGACCTGTTCGGCAGCCAGTTCAGCCATGCAGCGCCTCGTTCAACCGCGCCGCAATGCGGTCTGTCGCACCGGTGTGCTCTTTGACAAACACCTGCACCCGCTCCCGCAGCGACGCCAGCACATCCTTATTGAACCATTCCAGAAGCTGCGTCTCAAGCGGCTTCCGCCCCGCCACCACCGAGAGAATTCCCTTCTCCTTCGCTATACCCGCCTCATTGGAGACGACGATATTCGGCCCGCAGATCACCGGCAGCCCGTTCGCCATGGGTTCGAGCACACTATGCACTCCCTTGCCGAACCCTCCCCCCACATAGGCAACCTGTCCCACGCGATAGAGGTCCGCCAGAATCCCTGTGCGATTGATCAGAATCACCCGCGTGTCCTTCGGAACCGCTCCCGCTTCCAGATCATGCACCTTCAACTTGTGCTGCCCGCACATATCCAGAATTCTGCGGCGCGCTTTGGGCGATGGATCGTGCGGCACGATGACCGTCAGCAGTCCCGGCAAAGCGGCCGCAAGTTTCGTCAGCACAGGCAGCAGCAACTGCTCATCGTCGGGATGGCTGCTCCCGGCCACAATCACCGGCTTTCCCGCGCAGGCCTGCTCGATTCCCGCAGGCAACTCCGCCCTGCGCTGTGCCCGCGCCAGCACCCGGTCAAAACGTGAATCGCCCATCGCCCGCACCGGAACCTGCTTACCCACAAAGCGGTGTGCCTGAAGCGCGTCCTTCTCGGAGACGGTCATAATCTCGGTGAACGCCGTGTAAATGCTGGCGTGAAACTGCCGCACCACCGGCCACAGCCGCAGCGAGTCCGCGTGAAAATTTCCATTGATCAGAAACACGGGAATCCCGCGGTCGTGGGCCTGCCACACCAGATTCGGCCAGATGTCGTGCTTGGTAATCGCAATCACGGAAGGCCGCAGCGCATCGAGATACTGCTTCACTCGCGTCTGAGAATCAATCGGGCTATAGTCGCTGAAATCGAATTCGTCCGATTTCTTCAGCGCCGAACGTGCCGAAGGCGAAAAATAGCTCACCGCCAAGGCGACGCCGTTCTTATCGAAACGGTGCGCCAGCGGCTTCAATGCTTCCAGTTCCCCCGCCGACGCGCAGTGAAAAAGCAGCACCGGTTTGTCGCCGATCCGTTTGCGGAATGCCGCCACGCGTCCGGTCAGTCCTACTCGCTCCGCAAGGCCCGTACGGATCTTGCTCGCGAACGGGGAAAACACACGAGATCCTCCCCAGATGGCCGGGAGGATCAGGTTATTGTAAGACTGGCGATAAAAGGAAGAACTCACGGCAGCGATGGTCTTTCAGGCGGCAGCAGACGGTGAACAGCCTCACGTACGGCGGCGGGAGCCGTTTCCAGCATGCAGCGGAAATGGCCCTCTGGACAGCGGGCGCTGCCCATCGCCGTGCAGGGACGGCAATAGAGGGAATGTGCGAGTACAATGTGCTTCGAGCGAAACGGATAGAATCCGAATTCCTCGACCGTCGGCCCGAAAATCGCCACCACCGGAGCGCCGACTCCTCCGGCCAGGTGCATTAATCCCGAATCGTTGCTGACCACCGTCGCTGCCAGCGACAGAATCGCCGCCGCTTCGGGAATCGAGCGATCCGTTACAGGAACAGAACCGGGAATCTGCGACGAAATTTCGCGGACCAGCTCGGCTTCCGACGATGCGCCCATCACCAGCACCGCATAACCCGCAAGATCCAGATCTCCGCCCAGCGTCACCCAGCGGTCCGCCGGCCAGCGCTTGGTGGTATGCCGCGCACCGGGACAGAGCACAATCAATGGCTTGGACAGGTCGCAACGCGCAGCCAGGAAATCTCGCGCCCATTCCTTCATGGTTGCGGTAACCTGCAGGTTCAAGCCTTCGCCGTCATCTTCCACTCCCACCAGGTCCAGCGCATCCAGATAGCGCAGCGGCACCGGTCGCAGAGCCTTGTAGAAAGAGCGCTTGAATTTGATCAGCAGCCAGCGGCGAACCCGGTAGCGCCGCGCCTTCACCCACACCGTAGGAAAGGTTGTCGCCCGCAGAAACGCGCTGCGCGAACTGTTCTGCAGATCCACAAACAGGTGATACCGTCCTGCCAGTGCCGAGCGCAGTTTCAGCAAACCCGCAATCCCTGTGCGGCGGTCAAAAGTCAGAACACGGTCCGGACCGGGAATCAACCGCGCGGCAGCTTCAAACTCGGATGCCACCAATAAGTCAATCTGGCTGTGCGGAAAGCGCGCATGCAACGCGCGCAGCGCCGGAGCCGTCAGCAGGATGTCTCCCAGAGAGGAAAAGCGAACCACCAGAATCCGCTCATCCGCCGAGTCCTCTACGCCGTCACTTGGATTCTTCAAAATGATCGGCCAGAGAACCGTTCATTGCCACTTGCGTCTTGCCGCCCTGATCACGGATGATCACGCTGCCGCCCACTGCCGCCTTGCCGTCCTTGTCGAAACCATCGATGCCGCCTGTGACGTTGACCGCATACGCCAGCGCCTGCGCCGTGGCCGCATCGGGGGCTTGCACAATCGCTCCCACGCAGGGGCTCGCCGACGTTCCCGTCCGCGGATCCAACAGCGCACTGTAGGCCTTGCCGCCGGACTCGAAGCGTCCCAGACTCGCCGGGGCGTAGGCCGTGCCGCCCACCGGCACCCACACGGTAGCCCACGGCTGACCGGGCTTCGTCGGATTGGCCAGCTTCATTTCGAACCCGCGCTTGTCAGGCGGATCGCCCATCGTACGGCAAACTCGCGGCGAACAGATGCTGGCCGTGCGAATCCCCTTCTCCGCCAGTTTGTTCGCCACCACGTCGAAGATGTGACCGACTGCAATCTCGCGCACGTCAAAGCGCATGCCCTTCTTCGCCAGCAGAATCGAATTCCCGGCGATAAACATCCCGCCTTCGGACACCAGCAGTTTCATCGAATCCAGCTCGGCGCCGCTGGGCACGCGCGGGCTTTTGTCGAAGCCCCATAAGTCAAGCAGCGGACCGTAGCGGATATCGAACACCTTGCCGGTCTGGTCGTACAGGCGCAGTGCCTTCATCAGCATTTCGAACACGGGAGCGTCCACCGGAATCGACTGGCTGCCCGCGCCTTTCGAAATCCCCAGCACCTGATTCTCCGCGCCGGGATCGAGGGTCTTCTTCTGCCAATCGGCCATCAGGGCAAACATCTCATCGAAGGTCGGCTTCAGGTCGCTCTGCTTCATGCCCGCGTCGTACACGGTGACGGTCACACTTGTGCCCATCACGTTGCGCGTTTCCGACGGATACCCTTTCGTCTTCCCGCAGCCGCCAAGCATCAGGACGCCCGACAGGAGTACCGCCAGACAAATTGCTCCGTAAACCCGCTTGCGCGTCATACCCATTACCTCATCCTGTTATGTCTGCCTGCCCGCATCTGGATTGCACTCCGATCATGCGGAAGGAATCAATCGCACAAAAAACCGCTTGCCGACCTTGAGCAGCACCGGCTTGTCGATGGTCACCCGCATCATCGGATCCGCCGCCTTCTCGCCATCCAATTGTACGCCGCCGCCTTCCATCAGGCGCCGGGCCTCGCCGTTGCTCTTGGCGCCGCCCGCATCTACAATCAGTTTTGCCAGCGGAATTTCACCATTAGCGAGCACCGCATACTCCGGCACGACATCGGGAATCTCCTTCTTCGAGAAGATCCGGTCGAACTCCGCTTCCGCCTGCTCCGCCGCTTCCTTCGAATGGTACAAGGCCACCAGTTCGCGGGCCAATCTGCGTTTAGGGTCGCGCGGATTGACCGTTCCATGCTTCAGATCGTCGGCTATCCGCTCAATCTCAGACGTTGCGACGTCCGTCGACAGCACAAAGTAAGAGACAATCAGATGGTCCGGAATCGACAGTGTCTTGCCGTAAATATCCTGCGCCGATTCGTTGATGCCGATGTAATTGCCCAGCGACTTCGACATCTTCTCCTTGCCATCCAACCCCACCAGCAGCGGCAGCATCATGCAGATCTGCGGCTCCTGCCCGAAATGCTCCTGCAACGTGCGCCCCAACAGCAGATTGAATTTCTGATCGGTGCCGCCCAGTTCCACGTCGGACTTCAGGCACACGGAATCGTACGCTTGCAATAGCGGGTAAAGGAATTCGAGAATCGCAATCGGCTGGTTGGACTTGAAACGCTTCTCAAAGTCATCCCGTTCCAGCATTCGCGCCACCGTGTAGTGGCTGGTCAGGCGCAAAAAATCGTACGGAGTCAGCGTGCCCAGCCACTCGGAGTTGAAGCGGATCTGCGTCTTCCGCGGATCGAGAATCTTGAACACCTGCTCGCGGTACGTCTGCGCGTTGCGCTCGATGTCCTCGTCACTCATGGGCGGACGGGTTTTGGAGCGGCCTGTCGGGTCCCCCACTCTGCCCGTAAAATCGCCGATCACAAACACCACCTGATGCCCCAGATCCTGAAACTGTCTCAGTTTGCGGATCGACACCGTGTGGCCGACATGCAAATCCGGTGCGGTAGGGTCGAAACCTTCCTTGATAGTCAGCGGCGTACGGGTGCGGAAAGACCTCTCCAGTTTGCGCTCGAGATCCTCGACCGAGATAATCTCCTCGGCTCCCCGCTGCAGAATGTCTAATTGCTCTTTGACCGGCGGAAACGTCATGTTCATCGGCTTATCTTTATGCGGCTTTTCACTTCACGGTCGAGTTCGCGCGCCATACGCGCCTCTTCCTTCTGCCGCCGTTTGTCATATTCCTTCTTGCCCTGCGCTACGGCAATCTCGGCCTTCAAATATGGCCCCTTAAAATAGAGCTGCAAGGGGATGATCGTGTTGCCCTTCTCCTCCACCTGCCGTCTGAGCTTGCGCAGTTCGTCGCCATGCAGCAGCAGTTTGCGGCGGCGGCGCTCTTCGTGCTCTGTGTAACCCCGGTCGCGGTACGCCCCGATAGACACATTGTACAGGAAGAGTTCGCCCTTATCAAACTGCGCATAGGAGTCCCTCAGACCCACGTGCCCCGCCCGCACCGACTTGACTTCCGTGCCGAGCAAAGCGAGCCCGGCCTCGTACCTCTGAATAATATGGTAGTCGTGCCAGGCCTTGCGGTTCTTCGCAACGGTTTTGAAGGGTTCCTTTTCTGCCATGAAAGAGGAAATTAAGGAGAATTTACTGGAAATGCAAGCAGATAGCCCCTCAGAGCCTCACTTCCGACAGCAAAACCTCACTTCGGTCCGCAGCCCTGACCCAGCCCAAATCCATCGCGGCGCTTGACAAACTCTCCGAAAAATCGTAGATTGCGGTTCTTCATCGCTGGAGTGGTGGAATTGGTAGACTCGCTAGGTTCAGGACCTAGTGCTCGCAAGGGCGTGCGGGTTCGAGTCCCGCCTCCAGCACCAAGGGCCTGATAATCAGGCATTTAAAAACCCGTCGGAGTACCCGACGGGTTTTTTGTGCTCGTTTTGCTTCCGAGGTGCCATGCACTCAGCGGGTGGCCTACAAAACAAAAGTGGCCGATGCCCCGGAGGCATCGGCCACTCCCAACTTCCAAAGCCTGTTACTTTCCAAGGCCAACGTTGATCACCGGGAAGAACGGCAGAAGGCCGCCCTTGTGGATGATATTCACCAGGCCAAGCTGCACGCCCGTCATCGACTCGCTGGTGTTGATGAAGCCGAGCTGCAAGCCAACCATGTGCTCCGTCGAATTGTAAAAGCCGTACTGAAGGCCGGTAAACGTGCCCTTGTCAAGGGTGATGAAATTCCACTGGAGACCCGCGCCGCCGCCATCCACCATGCCCACCAGCGATCCCTGCAGACCGGTCAACTTGCCCGTGGTCTTGGTGATCAGGCCCCAGTCCAACCCGGTGACATCCGTATTACGTCCGTAAAGCACGCTGATACGCAGACCGCCAACCGAAGTGTTGTTGCTGAAAAGCTGTAAAGGATCGACCAGCGAGAGCTGAATCGGCTTGTCCGCAGCCTGAACGGGCATAACGGCGAACACGGTGGCAACGAGCAGAACAAGAATCGTTAAAGAAGCCTTCATGAATTCACACCTCAGTTTTGGCAGTAATCCACCGCCATGTGTAGAAGGAAAACGGGACATCTCCTCGTCCCGACGAAATCAGGGATACGGTTTCATCACGGCTCATGCGTGAGCAGGACGATCCGCCACTTTCACTTCACAAATTAAGCAATCTGACCCCAACTTGTCAAGTGAAATGCACAAGCACCTGAAGTTTCGCGTCAGTCTCCACCAGGATTGCCCTTCTATGACAACCCTGCAAAACCAAAACAGAGGCCTAAGCCTCTGTTTTTCTTCAGTGCGCCCACCGCGACTCGAACGCGGAACCCCAAGCTTAGAAGGCTTGTGCTCTGTCCAGTTGAGCTATGGGCGCTGACAAATTGGAATGCTTGAATTTAGACTTAATTCTGGAATTGTCAAGTCTGGACATGGAAAAAGGCGGCCAATACAGCCGCCTTCCTGCAACATGCCTCTTCCCTGCCACCTTAAAAGGTCACCGGCTCCTCGTATTCCGAGTAGACTTCCTTCAAAATGTCCACCATCTCGCCCAGCGTACAGTACGCATGCGCGCCGGCAATCAGGTGCGGCATTACGTTTTCATTTTGACCGGCAGCCAGCTTGATGTTATCCAGACATTCCCGCGCCTTCGCCGCATCCCGCCGGTGGCGCAGAGCCTGTAACTTCTCGGATTGCGCGCGCTGAATTTCCGTCGCCTCGATCTTCAGCAGCGGAATCTCCAACTGCTCGCCTTCCATCTCATATTTGTTGACGCCCACAATCACGCGCTCGCCGCGGTCGATCTCCTGCTGATACGTAAACGCGGCTTTGGCGATCTCATGCTGAAAAAAGCCGCGCTCGATCCCGGCAATGACGCCGCCCATCGCCTCGATCTTCCGGAAGTAGTCTTCGGCTCCGTTCTCCATTGTGTCCGTCATCCACTCCACAAAGTAACTACCACCCAGCGGATCAATCGGCGCTCCGGCAAACACTTCATGGCGGATCACCTGCTGAGTACGCATTGCCAGCGTAACGGCCTTCTCGCTGGGCAAAGCCAGTGTTTCGTCCATGGAGTTGGTGTGCAGGCTCTGGGTGCCGCCCAGCACCGCCGCCAGGGCCTGCGTCGCCGTGCGGATCAGATTCACTTCCGGCTGCTGTGCCGTCAGGCTGCAGCCTGCCGTCTGGGTGTGGAAACGGCAGAGCATTGACCGCTCGCTCTTCGCGCCGTAATTCTCCTTCATGTGCCGCGCCCAGATCCGTCGCGCCGCGCGGAACTTGCCGATCTCTTCAAAAAAGTCCAGATGCGAATTGAAGAAGTGCGACAACCGCGGCGCAAACTCATCAATGTCCAGACCGCGCTTGATGGACTCTTCCACATAAGTAAATCCATCCGCCAGCGTGAAGGCCAGCTCCTGAATCGCCGTCGATCCCGCCTCGCGGATGTGATACCCGCTGATCGATACCGGATTCCATCGCGGCATCTGACGCGTGGCAAACTCAATCGTGTCCACCACCAGCTTTACGGACGGCTCCGGCGGATAAATGAACTCCTTCTGCGCGATGAATTCCTTCAGAATATCATTCTGCAGCGTCCCGCCGATCTGCTCGCGTTTCCACCCCTGATTCTCCGCCGCCGCAATAAAGAACGCCCAGATAATCGCCGCCGGTCCATTGATCGTCATCGACGTCGTAATCTTGCCGATAGGAATATCCTTGAACAGCGTCTCCATATCCTCCAGTGAGGCCACGGACACGCCGCACTTCCCGACTTCACCCAGCGACCACTCATTATCCGGATCGCGTCCCATCAGTGTCGGCAGGTCAAAGGCAACGGACAACCCTTCAGCGCCGTGCTCCATCAAATAGCGGTAGCGGGCGTTGGTCTCTTCCGGACTGGCAAATCCCGAGAACTGGCGCGTCGTCCACGGCTTGCCGCGATACATGGAGGAATGCACTCCCCGCGTAAACGGGTACTGCCCCGGAAAGCCGAGCTTCTCGTTGTACTCCTCGGCCTGAGCCGGATCTTCCGTCCAGGACAGTGGCGGCACCTCAAGACTTGAAGTCGTAACAAATCTCTTGCCGGATGGAACCCGTCCTTCAGTCTGGTATGCCTGCTCCCACTTGCGGCGCGCCGCCAGCAGTTTTTCGAGAGGTGTCATGCGTCCTGTTCCGTAAGTTCACCGTTTGTTCAGAATCTACAAATTTATCGGCATGGATGCAAGACCTTTCGATCATTTGATCCAGAAGGTAATACCAACTCCTCCCTGGATCTCGGCCTGTGTATCCGGTGCAAGTTGCATAGCAGGAACAACTTCGCCCCAAATGTCTACTACCGATTTGGGAATCCGATACTTGATACCCAGCGGGATCCGGGCACCAATCAGTCCATGAGAGTTGTGCGGCGTTGCCAGATAGCCGCCCAGACCATAAAACCACTTCCACTCCGGAGGCGAATCGCCCAAGCGGTTCATGATCTGATAGTCGGCGGCAACGAAAAACCAATCGCGTGTGGACCAAGCCGCAGTGACACTTAGAGAGGAACGGTTAGCCCAATAGAACTGTGCGTTGACACCTGAAGGCTCACCAAGGATAAGTCCCAAACCAAATTCATTGCGCGATTCCAATGATGCCGGGGCAGCAGCGTAAGCAGCGCCCGTCAGGAGCGCCAAAGTCATAGGGACAAGCAGCCATGTCTTCTTCAAGGTTCCGACCCTTTCAATGTTGTGACAGGAATAAGATCACAATTGTAACTATGATACACTTCAGACAGTTCCCCAGAATTGCTGTCCCGTAAAGTACCCAAGCCCGGTGAGCACGCCTCTCCAAGACCGCAATTTGGGGCGCGAAATGCGCGCGGCTCGACTTTATATCACTTGCTCGCGCCAACGCGCTCCTGACAAGGTCGAAAATTCGCCAAGAAGTGGGCAGATGCTGATAAAATAACGGTGTGGAGTATTCATCCGCGAACGCGCGGGTCATTATGGTTCTTGCGGCACTGGTCATGTTTTGATCAAGTTGTAGGGACCCGCGCCGTACCATGAAAGAATATTTTATGATCTGTGCAACACTTGTTGACAATGGGGCATTGCAGTGTTAAATTTCCATTGCTCCATAGCTGTGCTCCCTGTCTTGATCCCCTGCGGATCGACAGACTGCCTCTTTACCGATCTCACCCGATTTTGTACCTGAAGTTGATAAGAGCATAGTACGTTCGAATCGTCCACGTTAAGTAGACTGAATGGAGAAGAATTATGAGAAATTTTTGGATTCTTGTGTTGGGTCTGTTCATCCTGCCGGCCTTAGCGTTCGCGCAGTATGACACGCTGAAGTGCAATACCGATGGCGCTCCCGAATCGTTCTTTGGCGGCTGGGGCGCAAATGCGGAAGGGTACGTGAAACTCGTCCCGACCAGCGCTCAGTTCCGTCTTGATTCCATCAAGGTCTTCGGCTATCGCGCCAGTACCGCATACGCGGCCCAGTTGAATATCCGCATTGAAATCTTCTCCGCCACCGGAACCCCTCCTAATGGTGCGTGTGGCTGCACAACAGGCCCGGGCACGGTCCTGCGTCAGTATCCCAGCGCGACGGGAACTTTTGCCATGAACTGGGGAACAGCGGTTGGGACCAAGTGGTTCGCCTTCGCGGTTCCTCATGACACACTCGCAGGGGCGTTTATCGTCGGCATCAAGTACGTCTCCATCACAGGCACAGGAGCGTACCCGTCGATCCTGTGGGATAATGAGTCCACGCTGATCACGTGCTGCGACCAGTACTGGAATTATCAGGCTGCTGCCGGCATTCGTGACAATGAAGCCATGTTCACCACGACTCCCGGCCCGCAGTACATTCAGGCAAAAGGCTGGCGGATTGGCGCAGCGGCTCCCGGTCACTTGACCCTCGGCACGCTCGAAGGCATGGGTGGCGCCGCTCTCGATTCAACCGTCACCGATACCCTCGTACTCGGCAACTCGGGCGGCACCTCTCTCACCGTTCAGAGCATTGCCAGTGATCTTGCCTCTTTCACCACCGATCCGGTCGGCGCAGGAATCGTCATCGCGCCCGGTGCAACGCGCAAGCTCGGAGTGCATTTCACGCCTACGGTAGCCGGCGAAGATACGGCGACGTTGACCTTCACGGACAATGTCCCGAATTCTCAAGTCTCGACCAAGATGCTCTGGGGCCGCGGTATCTCCCACACCAATCTGCTGATTTACGAAAACTGGTGGAACGCCAACGGTAACGGCTGGCCGATCTATCGCTTCGGCAATGACACCAGCGCGGCTCAATGGGGCCTCTACTACAATGGCGGCCACAGCGACAATTTCTGCAACATCGCTCTTGGTCACCCCTACACCGCAGCCAGCGTTCCGCCAGTCGACGATGTGGTCCTTACCCCCTTCCTTCAGGCACCCGCCAGCCACAACATCCGCGTCAACTGGCGCGAGCAGACCCTCTTCCCCTCGTTCGTTTTCCTGCATGGCTTGGTGGTAGCGGACTCCGACACCAACGTCTACGTGCTGGATACACTGGGTCTGGCCAATACCACGCAGGAGTGGGCCGACTACCCGACGACGTGGTACATCAACGGGATTGACTCCGCCTTCCGCCGCTTCGAAGTCGGTTTCGAGTATGCCGGCACCGATGCCGACCTCTGGTATCTGGATGATATCAATGTCAGCGATGTTCCGCAGCTTCCGCCGTCCTTCACCATGGCCGATCCGCGCGGCGATGCCTTCGCCAGTGATCAGCAGATCACCGCCAGCGCCTTCGACGCCAACAGCGATCCGTTTACCATCACCGCTCACATCACGCCATTGAATGGCGTGGTGGCGAACTATCCGATGACGGAAACCCCCGCAGGCAGCGGTAACTTCTGTTTGAACTTCAGCGCCTTCCTGTCCGGCGCCGGCAGCTATAGTTATTACCTGACCGCGCAGGATGCTCACGGCTCCACACGCTGGCCGGTTGCGGGCACCTACACGTTCGAAGTGCAGACCGCGATGGGAGCGACCGAATTGACCCATCACAACGGCACTTGGACTAACGCGCATTACTACTTCAACCTCGCCAGTCTCGATGCCGAACGCTTCACTCCCGCTTCTTATCCCTTCGTGTTGACGGGCGCGAAAGTCGGCATCCTCAATGGCTGGCCCAATGCCGCCCATGAGCAGATTGAAGTCAAAGTGTTTGCCGGTGACGGCGCTGGCGGTCTTCCCGGAACCGAGCTTTACAGCCAGGTGACCGGTTCCATCGGCAATGTCTGCGGCGGGTACCCCGACACCACGTTTGCCAATCACTTCGCCAACGTGGTCTTCTTCCCGTCGGGACTCACCATTAACAGCGGCACCTTCTACATCGCCATTGGCAACCCCGCTACCGCGGTCGCTCCGGCAGTAGAAGGCTGGACTTTCGATTCCCTCGGCCACGGCACGACCTACGCGTTTGATGCCACCGCCGGCACGTGGGCTCTTCAGCCGGACAGCAACGGCACGCTTATGGTGAGTGCTATTGGCTTCAGTACGCCGGTTGCGCCGCACCTGGCCGTCTATCCGAACAACAGCAACACGGCGGCGATGATCTACGTGCAGGAAGCCGGCACCGGCGGCGCGCTGCCCTATCCGATGAATCTCTACGTGTCCAACCCTTGGACCGGCGCGCAGACCCTCGTCGCCGGCAGCCCGTTCACGGTGTCCCCGATTACATATGTCTACCCGGGAACGTCGCCAAACTACTTCTTCGGGAAGTTCCTTGCCAATCTGGTCAGCCTGTCGGTTCAGGTCCCGGAAACCATGCCGGTGCTCCCGACCAGCTCGCTGATTACGGCGGCAGACAACAGCATCCCGGTGCGTGCCGCTTCCGGTGTGCAGTCCTGTGACGTGAACACCCGGCCGTCCCCGGCCCCGCACGTTCCGAGCCTTGTCTTAAGGAACGACGCCACCGGCGAATCCACGCTGATTCCGTTCAGCAAGCGGTTGGGCAAGCCGACGTCGGTCAGCACCCTCCGTCCCGTTTCGAGCCCGGTCGGTCCGGTTCGCGAAAGCGTTACCAAGACCGGCTTTACGGAAGCTCGCGCTTTCTAAGGCACGATGATTGAAGTAGAACCGGGGCTGGAGGCATCTCCAGCCCCGGTTTTCGTTCCGGCGAACCGCTGCGACCGGGAAAGACCGCGAAACAAGACTTGATTTGACCATTTAGATGTGGTATATTCGCTTGCTAAGTAAGGCTGAACCATGTCCTGAACCAAATTCACGAGGGCAAAAATGTTAGCAAGAGTCCAAGAGGTCTTAGGGGCCGACGCTGACGGGCTTCTAACGTACCAGTGCAAGGGAATCCCCAAGGAGCAACTGCACCTTCCGGGACCGGATTTTGTGGATCGGGTGGTCTCCCTGAGTGACCGTCCGATTCCTGTGCTCAACAGCCTTCACCGTCTGTTCAATAATGGGCGGCTGGCCGGCACAGGCTATTTGTCCATTCTGCCCATTGATCAGGGCATCGAGCATTCCGGAGCGGCGTCGTTCTCTCCCAATCCCATCTACTTCGATCCCGAGAACATCGCCCGGCTGGCCATCGAAGGCGGCTGCAATGCCGTCGCATCGACCATGGGCGGCCTCGGATCCATCGCCCGCAAGTATGCGCACAAGATCCCCTTCATCGTCAAGCTCAACCACAACCAGCTTCTCACCTATCCGAACAGCTTCGACCAGATCGAGTTCGGCTCGGTCGAGCAGGCCTATGATCTGGGCGCTGCCGGTGTGGGCGCGACCATCTATTTCGGCTCCGACAACAGCGCGCGCCAGATTCAGGAAGTCCGCGTGATGTTCGAAGAAGCCCACCGCCTCGGCATGTTCACCGTGCTCTGGTGCTACCTGCGCAATGCGGCTTTCAAGGTCGAAGGCAAGGACTATCATGTCTCCGCCGATCTTTCCGGCCAGGCCAATCACCTTGGCGTGACCATCGCCGCCGACATCATCAAGCAGAAGGCTCCCGAGAACAGCGGCGGCTTTGCCGCGCTGAATTTCGACAAGGCCATTAAGAAGGCGATTCCCGAATCCCTCATGGCCAATCATCCTATCGACTGGACGCGCTGGCAAGTCGTCAACTGCTACATGGGCCGTCAGGGTCTCATCAATTCCGGCGGCGCTGCCGGGCAGAATGACCTCGCCGACGCCGTCCGCACCGCGATTATCAACAAGCGCGCCGGCGGCATGGGAATGATCAGCGGTCGCAAGGCCTTCCAGAAGCCGATGAAGACCGGCGTCGAACTGCTCAACGCCATTCAGGATGTGTACGCCGATCCCGCCGTTACGATTGCTTAAGGAGCGACCATGAACACCACTCTCGATCCCGAGTTCCTGAAGATTCTTGTCTGCCCCCTCTCCCACGCCCCGCTGGTGCAGGATGGAGATGCTCTGGTCTCCACCGATGCCAAAACCCGCCGGCGCTACCGCATCGTGGACGGCATCCCCAATCTCCTGATAGATGAGTCCGAGGAACTCAGCGAAGCCGAGTGGAAAACCATCATGGAGCGCTGCCTGAAAGAATAGGCAACTCCACATAGTTGAGACAGGAAAGCCCGGTCCATTGGATCGGGCTTTCCTGTCTCATAACGATCACGAAGTCTCGCGCTGCCCTGCCGTGCGCCTTCAGTCCCGTCTACACTCATGCCCTCAGCAGATTCGTAAAAAACGGATTGAACGTCTTCTTCTGCGACCTCGTGCGCGAGCCGTTCAGAAATGTGCCGCTGGCAAAGCCAATCGCGTCCTCGCCGAAACGCTGCTTGATGCTGTCGCAGGCGTCGCCAAGCAGTGACGGTGTATCCGGTGGAGCAAACAACTCCTGCTGCAGAATCTCCTCCGTAGACATCAGCCCCGCGAGATGCACCCCAATCAACCGCACCGGTTCTCCAGCCCGGTAACTCTCGTGGAACAGCTTTTCCACCACGGGGTAAATGTACATCTCGTGCTGCACATACTGCTTGAGTTTGTGGCCGTGCAGCACCGTCTCGAAGCCTTTGTAGCGGATCTTGACATTCACCACCTTCCCGGCCAGACCGGCGGCGCGCAGCCGCCGTGCCACCTTCTCGCACAGCAGATTCAGCCGACCCAGCAGAATCGCCTCATCGCTGTAATTCTGCCCAAAGGTGTGCTCATGTCCCATCGAGCGCTCCTGCGCATGCTCATGCGGCATGGCCACAGTGTCGTCCCCTTCACCCCGGGCAATGCGCACCAGTTCCTCGCCGAACTTCCCCATGCGGCGGCGCAGCACCTCCACGGGGAACGCCGCAAGCTGCCCCGCCGTGCGGATCCCGAAGGCCTCCAGTGTCCGTTGCGTGACCCTGCCTACGCCGTACAGATCACCTACCGGCATGTTCTGAAACACCGCCGCCACGCGCTCCGGCGGCAGATACGTGAAACCATCGGGCTTCTGCATTCCCGAAGCTACCTTAGCCACCAGCCGGTTTGCCCCTGCGCCAATCGTCGCGGTGATCTCTTCCCGCTCCTTGATGCGCTGCTTGATCTTCATCGCCAGCGCCTCCACCCCATGCTCCTTCCACACCACGTCAGTCATGTCCATATAGGCTTCATCCACCGAGACCGGCTCGACGCGATCCGTGAACTCCCGCAATAGAGCAAAGATGCGGCGCGACACATCGATGTACTTATCGCCGTTGGGCCGGACAAAAATTGCCTGCGGACACAGCCGGATCGCATCACTTGCGGGCATACCCGAGCGCACGCCAAAGCGGCGCGCCTCGTAGGTGCACGTGGTCACAATCCCGCGTCCCGATGGACTGCCGCCGATAATCACCGGCTTGCCGCGCAGATGCGGGTGATGCCGCAACTCCACCGCCGCGAAGAACTGATCCATGTCCAGATGGAAAATGAGCCTGGTCATCACGTCATCCCGCCAGAGAAACCTTTTCCAGCTTCCAGTCATGCATGTGCGCGTTATAAGCCAGATCATACACATCCGGCCCCTCACACATCACCGCAAAATGGTGGAACCGCACAGTCCCCTCTTCCACCGACCAGTTGCCGTTCACCCGGTCCACCCGGTACACCTTGTCCCGCCAGCGAAACTTCAGCGGCGACAACTTGCCCGATCTGAACAGGGCAATCACTTCTACCGATTCAAAAATCTCCTCGATGCGCATGGTCGGACCCGATTATCTAAATAAACAAGAACTAACCTAACAAAATCTGAACGCATGGTCTGAACCTACGTTCAGATGTAATATACGCCGCATTTCCCGCCTTGTCAATATTTCACATGCCTCCGGCTGTTTATTCCAATCCGTTGTTTATATGTTCACTAAGCGAGCAGCGGACAGATCCGGGCCGATGATTGCGCGGCAATGCCTCCGAATACCCGTCCGCATGCGAAAGGGCGGCCCTCGCGAGCCGCCCCTTCTGCATTCACTCTTCCAATTTCCGGCCTACTTCAGCAGCAGCATCTTCTGCGTGGCACTGAAGCCATCAGCCTGCAAATGCGCGAGGTACGTTCCACTGGCCAGATCGCTGCCATCAAAACTGACGTTATGCGATCCGGCAGGCATCGGACCATTCGCCAGCACCGCGACCTGGCGGCCCAGCATGTCGAAAATGGTCAGCGTGACCTTCGACGTGCGCGGCAGATCGAACGCCAGCGTGGTCGTAGGATTGAAGGGATTCGGATAGTTGGCATGCAGGGCAAATCCGGCAGGCAGCGTGGATGTCTGCCGCGGTTCCGCACCCGTCGCCGTTGCACCGAACCACTCCATCACATGATGAAGCACGGTGGAGTAATGAGTCGTGTTGGTCGCACCGCACGCCGCCTCAATGGCAAAGGCAAAGTAGGCGACTTTGTAGGTGTCATTGGCAAAACGCACCGCGCCGATACCGTCCGGATTCGCAGCCGTACCGTAATTGTAGATCGCTTCGCCGCCGTTCACCGGGGTGATCCGCGACGGATGAATATTGCCATTACCGCCGCAACCGCCGCCGATCAGCAGCAGCGTGGTGCCTTCGGAAATCGGATCACCGCTGATACCTACAAGGTTACGGCCACCCAGCGCCGACGCGGTCTGAGCGTGAAGATAATTCGAATAGAAGTTCGTCCCGGAAATATCCTGATCGATACCCTGGCCCGCCAGCAACAGACGCTTGCTGCCGCTGTCCAGCCACTGCGACAACATCGTCTGGTTGTCCGCCGTCAGCGTCGACGTGTTCTCGTTGCCGCATACCCAGATGATCACACCGTATTCCGCGATATTCGCCAGCGTCGGATCGCCGTCCGTGCGCACATTCCACGCATCGTAGTTGTAGTAGTAATCCGGCGTCGTCAAAGCGGTCATGAAGTAATTCTGGTACAGGTCATCGTCGTCATCGGCCACAACCAGCACCTGCGGGCGGCCGACGCGGATCGTGAACGTGCGATGGGCAATGAAGCCGCCGTCAGCGGTGATCGTCGCCGTCAGGGTCGACCAGTAAGCATTGGGAATGGCTCCCGCTGTAATCTGCACCGGACTGCCGGCGTTATCCGCCGTGGCGCCCGGAGCAAGAGAACTGATCGTGAACGAAGCGTTGGAGAGCTGCAGAGCCGGGTCATCGGTCGAAACCACAACCTGAACATTCTGGCCCACGGCCCATGCCGGATCATTGCGAACCGTGACCGTCAGGCTCGCCGTTTCGCCGCCTTCCAACCGGCCATCGTGATCCGTGTCACCCGTAAGCTGATTGTTGGTCACCGTCACATTCGGCCGCACGGCAGCCAAGGGCAGCATCGCGTCAATTCGGCCCATGCCGAAATACGCCGGGTTTTCACCCTCATTCTGAGCGCCAATGTCCTGGCAGTGCTGGAAGACAAAATCCACCAGTTCTGCATTGCTCATTTCCGGGAACAGCGACCACAACAGGGCAAACACGCCGGCCGCGTTGGGGCTGGCCATGGAGGTGCCGGGATACGCCGCATAACCGGGGATAACCGTCGACGTTACGCCATTGCCCGGGGAATAGAGATCGACCCACGTGCCACGGCACGAGAAGTAAGAAATATTATCGCCGTCATCTACCGAGCCGACACAGACGACGTTGGCGTCCGCGCCCGGATAGTGCAGGCGGATGGAATCCTGATTGTCACCGTCGTTGCCCGCCGCGCCGCACAGAATAGCTCCCTGATTCCAGCAGGACGTAATCGCCTGCTGCTCCGCGGGATTGTTGTACGTCGAGCCGTAGGACATATTGATGATGCGCGCGCCCTTCGTGACGGCCCACAGCATGCAATTGACCGCCGACGAACTGACGATCAAACCGCCTTGCCCATTGCTCGGCAAATAACCGGCGCGGGCGGCGATAACCTTCACGTTCCAATTGACGCCGGCCACGCCGTTGTTGTTGTTTCCGACGGCGCCCATGATCCCGGCCACATGCGTTCCATGATCACTGAGGCTGACCGGATCGTTGTCCTGCGTGTTGTCGCAGTCTTCACCCGGCGCGCACGGCGGATTGTTGATCGGTCCCTGTACGAAGTCCCAGCCCAGCAGGTCATCGATCTTGCCGTCGTGATCGTTATCTTCGCCATCGATATCGTTCTGATCGCCGGGATACGTCGTATCGGAGTAGGCAACGCTGTCGTTGGTGATGTCTTCACCCGGGTTGACCCACAGGTTGTCGTGAAGATCGTTATGCTTCCACCAGTTGCCGCCATCCACGGCGATACAGATAATATCCCGCGAACCCGTCGAGAATTCCCAAACGGCCGGGCAATGCATCAAGCGCTTGTCCCACTGGCTTCCCCAGAAAGAATCGTTCGGCGTGCGGTCGTAGGTATGCGACAGCAGATCGGGCTGCACGGTTTCGACATAAGGATTCTGCTCGAAATCGGCCATCATCTTCAGGATGTCGGTGTTGTCCGGGCAGAGCAGGATCATGGTGCGGTAGAAGTCCGGCGGGAAATCCAGCTTGTCCAGCGTCTCGTTGGGCACCATGCGGCGCATCTCGGTCACGTGATAGCGGGCAAGCAGTTCGTCGACTGCGGGAATGCCCACCGACACCACCTGACCGTTTCCATCTATCGGATTCAGGGAATGGCCCAGTTGGTCGGAAAAACCGACAATCAGCCGCCCCGATAAGTACTCGGCTCCGGTGTAATCGGTACCGGCCCACAGCAGCGCCGACCCGCTACATAATACACTCAACATCACAGCGATCAAATAACGCTTCATGAGACTTTCTCTCCTTCAGAGTAAACAGAAAAAGCTGCCGGTGATGGCGGCTTGGCAAATGATCTACTTCATCAGAACCATCTTGGAGGACAGCGAAACGGCGCCGGACTGCAGGCGCACCAGGTACACACCGCTGGCCAACCGGGAGCCGTCGAAGACGGCGCTGTGGCTGCCCGCAGACAGCGGTCCATCCACCAGCGTGGCCACCGATTGACCGAGAATATCGTAGACTCGCAGCGTCACACGCGCAGGTGTAGCCACGTCAAAGGAAATGGTCGTGCTGGGATTGAAAGGATTGGGATAGTTTCCATGCAAGGCAAGCGACAGCGGCTGCGGCGTGTGCACCGCAGGCCGGGCGTCGAGGGCGCCCATCCAGTTCAACACGGACGAGATCACCTCATCATAACGGTTGGTATTGTTGGACCCGCAGGCGGCTTCAAGGGCGAATGCAAAGTACGCCAATTTGTAGGTTCCTTCATACTGGATCGCGCCGGTCCCGCCGCCGGCATAGTCGAACATTGCGACCGCGCCATCGCGCGGCAGAATTCGCGACGGGCTCAAGCTGCCGTTACCGGCGCACAAGGCTCCGACCAGCAACAGGCTCATGCCTTCCGACACCGGATTTCCATTGATGCCGCCCACCTGCCGTTCACCCGCAAGCTGTTCGCTCTGGGCATGCAGGTAATTGGCGTAGAACGGTGACGTGCGCAGATCCTCATCGATATTCTGTCCGATCAGAATCAGCTTATTGCCGGCGTCCAGATAGGTCATTAAGTTGCCTTGATCCTCGGCGGTCAGAGTGGACGACGAACGGTCGCCGCAACTCCAGATCAAAACCGGGTACCGGCTCATTTCCGCTTCGGGCAGCACTCCGTCGGTGTTTACGCTCCACAAATCCGATGACACTCCGCTCGTCGTCGCCCCGGTTACATAGTACTGCTCATAGTTCGCCGTGCCGTCGTCGTCCACCACCAGGACGCGCCCGCGTCCGATGCGGATGGTCAGCGACTGCGTCTCTGCATAACCGCTCGGCGAACTGAAGATCACATGGATGTCCCGCCAGTACGCCGTGTCCAGCGTGCCGGCTGCACGGATCAAAACCGGCGACGAACTGTTGCTCCGGCTCTGGCCGGTGGCCATAGCTCCGAGGTACCAACTGTTATTCGTAATCGTCAAATTGGAATCGGCCGCCGAGACCACTGCCGTCAAACTGTCGCCATTGGCCCAGCCGGTCACGTTGGTCACCGTCAGATACAACCGCACGGTCTCTCCGGCTTCGAGCCGGCCATCGTTATCGCCGCCCACAGAATCGCTGAACGTGGAGGTGGTGATCCGCATCTGGGGGTAAAGGGATGCAACGGCGTTGCGCGCACTGATCCGCCCATGCCCGAGGTAAGATACCGGAATGCTCGGATTCTGCGCGTGAATGTCCGCTGCTGTGTTGAACAGCAGATCCCGAAGCTGGGCGTTCGTCATCTGCGGAAAAATCGACCAGACCAGCGCCGCTACGCCCGCCGCATTGGGGCTGGCCATCGAGGTTCCTTCCATGATCCCGTAGCTGCCGACCACCGTACTCATAATGCCCGGATCGCCGCCCGGTGAACACAGATCCGTCCACGTGCCGCGATTGGAGAAGTAGGACAGGCCGTCATCGTTATCCGTGGAGTTCACGGCAATCACATTCGCAAAATTCGCCGGGTATTGCGGCGTCGTGGAACCGTCATTGCCCGATGCAGCAAACAGTATGCACCCCTGGTCCCACGCGGAGTTGATGACTTCCTGCGCGTACTCGGACATGCTCGGGCCGCCGTACGACATGTTCAAGATATTCGCGCCATTGGCCGCGGCATACAGAATGGCCGGAGCCGACGCGCTTTCCGGAATATAGCCATTCCCCGATTCATCTTCGTAGCCTGCGCGCAATGCCATCAGCCGCCCGTACCAGCTCATTCCGGCCACGCCGATGCCGTTGTTGCCGCGCGCCACCATCAGTCCCGCAACGTGGGTGCCGTGCGAATTCAACCCCAGCATGTTATTATCCATCGCACCGTCGCAGTCTTCCCCCTGCGCACAGCCATGAATGCCCTGAATAAAATCCCATCCCAGCAGATCGTCCACGTAGCCGTTGCTGTCGTTGTCCGTACCGTCCACGTCGTTCCAGTCACCCGGATAGTCGGTGGAGGTCCACGCGACCGAGTCTCCGGTCACGTCTTCGCCCGGATTTACCCACAGGTTGGGAGTCAGATCCGCATGCCGCCAGTCCACACCGACGTCGATCCCGGCGCAGACAATCGCCCGCGTGCCCGTCGCCACGTCCCACACCGTATTCGCGCCGACAATGCGCTTGTCCCACTGCTGAGTCCAATACGAATCATTGGGAGTGCGAAACGTACGGCAAACCACATCCGGCTCGATGCGCCGCACATGAGAATCCGCCGCGAAACGGTCCAGCGCATCCAGCACCAGCGCGCCTTCGTTGAACTCGAGCACATACGTGCTGTACAGATCGGGCGCCACCTTCAGCCGCGACAGAGTGCCGTCCGGCACCAGCCGCCAGGCCGCTCTGACTTCATATTCCGTGAACAGCGCATCCAGCGATTCGACACCGGTGGCCATCAGAGCGTCATCCACACTCGACGCATGGACCTTAACCTGCGGCGTAAAATCCACGATCAAGCGCCCGGGCAGAAATTCGGCTTGAGCCCATCGGTCCGATTCACGCGCACTGACAGACAGGGAGCAGACCACAAGCAGAGTCAGGAGCAAAGCCAGCCAGTGTCGCATAACAAACTCCGGAATTTGACGAAGAGAAGAATAGTAACGAAGCCGACAAATGCAGCAAAAACAAAAAGGAGACAACAGACCCTGTGGTCCTGACATGGATTGCTGCGAAGGTGGGGCAAAATCTAAACAATTTAACAAATTATGTCCCTAAAGTCAATCTCCGCCGGTCTATTCCAAAGCGATAATGCAAATTTGGGGCGAGACCATAAGTCAAAGATAAATAAAGAAAAAGCCTCGCAATGAGGCTTTTTATCGAATAGATTATGCACAGCCACTATGCAAGATTTTGCCAGCGACTGCCTGACTACAGGTTGTTTTAGAATCTGCCCTGTCTAAGCCGCTACTTGGCCGCGACCCGCGCCGGAATAACGTGGGGCGTCACGAACACGAGAATTTCCGTCTTGTCCGTGGTCTTGGCCGAATACGAAAACAGGCGTCCGAACAGGGGAATCGCGTGCAACAGGGGCACTTTCCGTTCCAGTTTGCCGTCTTTAGACCGGATCACACCGCCAATAACCACCGTCTCGCCGTCCTTGACCATCAGCGTCGTATTCACTTCCGAGGTGAGGATGATAATGCCTCCGGCTACGGTGGCCTCGCCCGAAAGGTCCGACACTTCCGGATTCAGGGCCATCAGCACATCCTTGTCCGGATTGATGTGCGGCGTTACGGTGAGGCGCACCGCGACATCAAAGAACTGCGTCACGAGGTTTCCCGCCTGATCCAGCACATTAATCGGAATCTTCTTGCCCGAGAGGATTCGCGCTTCCTCATTGTCATTGATGAGCACCGAAGGTTGTGACAGAATCTCCGCCTTGCGGTCATCCTCGAGCGCACTGATCTTGGCAGAAATATCCACACCATTCTCGAGTTTGCCAAAGGTGAAGGAACCCGCGGGACTGTTCACCGCGGCGTCCACCGACGCGCCCGCCCGGGTGTTCGCCAGAGGATTGCCGAGGTTGCCTACAGACCAGTTCACGCCCAACTCCGCCTTGGTGTTGACGTCCACCTCGACGAACTTGGCTTCGATCAGCACCTGCGCCGTGGGCTTGTCCAGCGTCTGCACGATGGAATCCATGCTGCTGATCACCAGCGGAATATCCGTCACAATCAGCGCGTTGGCGCGGATGTCGGCCTGGGCTTTGCCGCGATCCGTCAACAGCTTCGCGACCACCAACTGCAGCTTATCGGCGCGGGCATACTTGATCTGGTAGATCGTGGTTTGCAGATTCTCGGTCTTGCGGGCCGCTTCGAAATCCTTGTGCGTCGCCACGCGGATAATGCCGCTCTGCTCGGTCGCCACGAAGTCGTTCATCTTGAGAATATTGTCGAGCGCTTCGCGCCAGGGGACGTCGTGCAGCAGCACGGTCACGGTTCCCTTGACTTCCGAGCCGGCGACGATGTTCATGCCGGAGAATTCCGAGATGCTGCGGAGCACCGCGCGCACGTCGGCCTCCTCGACATTCATCGAGATCCGTCCCGCAGATCCGTTGTATGGAACGGTCTGCGCCGTCGCGCTAAACGGAAGATACAGCACGCCCAGAAGCAGTAGGGCTGATAGCAGGGTTCGCATGTCCGGCACCTTTCCCCGGTTCGGAGATAACTTGGTTTGCTCTCTGTTCACGGCTACCCCTTGTCCTTCTTGTCGCCCCGGCCCTTGCCCTGAACCCGGACTTTAAGGACGACGTTCTGGTAGTCGCCAAAATCACTGATTTCGAATGTCGCCTGTGACTGCGTCACCAGCGAGACATGCCCTTGGTAGACGGGGTCGCCCTCGCGCAGGAAGAAGTTCTTTCCGTCTTTGTCCCGCACCAGCGCAAGGTACTGGCCTTCGGCCCAAACCACTCCGGTCAGCACGGCGTCGTCCAGTTGCAGCAGTTCGGTCTCTACCTCGCCCGTCTTCTTCTCGTCGACCAGCAGGGCGCGGAACGGATCACGGCGGCCGTTGGCTTCGTATTCCACCGGATTCTCCCGGCGGAAGATCGTGCTTTCCAGATGCGTCCGGTGCGCGTCACCGTCCGGCGTGGTGGCCGAGTTGTCACCCGCCACGTTCAAGGAATCGGTGGCGCTGAGCGGCGTGGACAATTCCGGCCCCTGGGTCTCATGCTTGGGTGCGGCGGGAGCCGGCATCCCCGAGCCTGCCATGATCAGCACGGCGCTGAGGATCATTACGGCGATTCTCATGCCTGATGCTCCTTGTCTTTAGCGGCGGGCGGCGTTTTCGCCTTGGGCGGCGCCTTGGCGCCGGGCTTCTGACCGGCAGCAGCCGGAGCGTCCGCCTCCGCGCCATCCGCAGGCTTGGCCACGTCGGACGTCGGCGTCCCCAATTCCTTGAAGATGTAGATGCTCGCCGTGAATTCGGCGGTCACCGTCTGCGCGCTTCGCCCGCGATTGGGCTTATACGCGGTGAGCTTCAGATCGTTGATATTCACGATGCGGTCGAGCGACGCCACCGCCGACAGGAAATCCCCCAGATCATGATACGTCGACAGAGTCTTGATCTGGATCGGGTTTTCCCAGTAGTAGGGCTTCTCGATGGGATCGAGGGGCCGGAACAGAAGGAAATTGACATTGCGCTCCTGCCCTTCGAGGGTGATGTTCTTCAGCAAGCCCTCCATCTCCTTCTGGGTAGGCAGCAGTTCATGGGCAATTTCCCAGCTCTGCATCAACCGCGCGTAGTCATCCTGCACCGACTGGAAGTTGGCGGCGACCCGTTTGCCCTTGGTCAGCAGCTCGTTTTCCTTCTTGATGTCGGCGGTCAGAGTCTTGGCCTTCTCGCGGCGCGGCACGAACATGAAGTTCGCATAGCCGTACACGGCGCCGAAGGCGAGCGCGGTAATGATAATCAGCTTCTGAGTGGCCGGGCTGCGTAAGTTAATCTGCATGCGATCCCCTTATTGTCCGCCGTTGCCGGCGAGCGGGCTGAACATCGTCGTATCCACCGGTGGAAGCGTAAACACGCTGCCCGGCCCCACCGTGATGCCGCCCTTCCACGTGAAGGCTTTGTTGCCGTAGAAATAGCCCACGCTCATGTCGGCAAGGTAGGTGTACGCGCCGTCCTTGTTGCCGAGAAACACGGCTCCTTCAAAATGACCGTTGTTGTCGGTCTGCGTCCAGCGGTCCGGGCCATCGTAGGGATGGTCGGCGCTCGGATCTCCCTCAAGAATCACGCGTACCCCCGGAATGCCGTGCGTGTGCGTGGCGTCGGTGAAGACTTCGCCCGTCACCCGTGCGGAACTGCTCCAATCATCAACACCCTGGTCGCAGCCCACGCCCAACAGAAGGAAGGCAAGTGCGACGCCCGCGATAACGGCCAACTTTCCTGTCATGATATCCTCCGTGCCGTTCAAGGCACCTTGCGTTGTTGCTTACTTCCCCGACTTGGCGTCCGCCTTCGCCTTAGCTTTCGCGGCGCTCTTTTTGGCCGCGTCGGTGGGAGGCGCCGGCGGCGGACCGGACAATCCCAGATCCGGCACCGCAACCTGCAGCGTAAAACGCGTCACGGTCGCGCCGGCAAGCTCCGTCTGCTCCGACACCTGCAAATCCACTCCGCGCACGTCTTTCGACTGCAGCAAATTCGTCATGAACTGCGAAACCTTCAGATTCGAACTGGTCAGACCCGTAATGCTGAGGCCCGCCCCCCGCCCCGCGGGAAGCTCCTGCACATCCACCAGCCACGTCAGTTCCGGCAGGCAATTATTCACAAGCTGCATCACCTTGACGCGGGCAAAGCGATTGCGGTCCAGTTCGGAGATCACGTCGATTCTGGCGGACACATCCGCGCGCTTGCGCGTCAGTTCCTCCACCAGCGCGATCTTGTCCCGGTAGAGATCGGTCTCCTTGCGGATCGATTTGAGCTTCTGGTTCAAACCGTTCAGCGTGTTTTCCTGGCTGAGATAGATCATGCCCATGCCGAACAGCATTGCCGAGAAACCGACCACCGGAACCACGGTCTTCAGGCCCGCGTAGTTGCGTTTCTTATAACTCGGCTTGTCGCTGGCAAACAGCAAATTGAACCCGGGATGATCGTCTCCCAGTGCCCGCAGCGCGAGCCCGACGGCCGCCGTGTAGTCCGTGCCCGATTCGGCGGTCGCCGCGTCCACGGACTTCACATTCACCTCGAGGCGGCGGAAAGGGTTGACGATTTCCACGTCCGCCCCGAAATGTTGCCTAAGTTCCGCTTCGAGGCCGGGCAGATAGGCGCCCCCGCCGCAGAGCAGAATGCGCAAACCCGCACTCTCCGCATTGGGACCGAAGAATTCCGGGAAGCTGCGCTCTACCTGATCGCAGAGCATGGAACTCACATGCTGCGCAACCCGGGCGACAACCTCTTGCTCCTCCGGGCTGTAGTCCCGGTGCGCCAGCAGAGCCACCGCGCGTTCGAAGCTGATTCCGAGCTCCTTGATCAGTCCCTCGACAAACGTTTTGCCGCCCACGCTCAGATCGCGGTTGCTCTCGTATTGCCCCCGGTCGAACAGCACCGCATCGGTGGATTGAAATCCGATCTGCAGCACGGCCACCGTCGACTGATCGTCGAGGTACCCCGATTCCGACAGCGCCGCCTGCAAAGCAAACGGTTCGGCTTCCAGCAGAACCGGCTTACCGCCCGCCCAGCGCAGCGTCTCCACGGCGTCGAAGACAATCTCATTCCTTGCGGCGACCAGCAGCAGTTCCATGCGCCCGCTGTCCACATCCTGCGGCAGACGCGCATAATCCATGGACACTTCGCTGGTGTCGAAGGGCAAATTGCTCTTCGCTTCATAGGCGATGGTGGCGTCGAGTTCATCGTCGCTCATCTCATCCGTGGCAATCTTCTTGATCATCACGCGGCGGCCGCTCACGGAAATCGCGGCCTCTTTGCCCGCCACGTGATTCTCCTTCAGAAGCGCCGCGACGGTGTCGCAGACCACCTGCGAATCCATCACCATCCCCTCGACAATCGCGTCGTGGGTCAACTCCTTCGAGGCCACGCGTTCCACCGTGACGCCGTTCTTCTTCTGGCGGAGTACCGCCAGTTGAATGCTGCGGCTTCCCACGTCCAGCCCTATGCCCACCTTGGCACGCTTTGCCATAATCAATCGCCCTCAGATAGTAGATGCTGATTTCGCCGGCAGGGATGCGAACCCCGGAAACTCCGCTTCGCCTTCGCCCGCGCCACCCGTTTCCACGGGACGCCGCGGCAATACCACTCGAAACTCCGAACCTGCTCCCACCCGGCTGGTGGCCCACACCCGTCCCCCCATCGCCTCAATCAGCGTGCGGGAGATGGTAAGCCCAAGGCCCGTGCCCTGCACCGGAGACGCCACACTGCTCTTGGCGCGATAGTACTTGTCGAATACATACGGCAGTTCATTCTCGGGAATGCCCGTTCCGTTGTCCTTGACGATAAATTCCACGTACGCTTCGTGGTCCTGCGCCTCCACCTGCACTTCACCGGTATGCAAGGTGTGGTGAATGGCGTTCTGCACCAGATTCAGCAGCACGCGGATCAGTCCTTCACGCGAGGTGTAGACCGGATCCATCCGCTCGCTGATCCGTACCGTGACCCGGATCTCCCGCCGCTGCGATTCTTCCTCGCATTGCCGCACCGCGTAGGCGACGCAATCCGCCACGTCCACGATCTCTTCGTCATATTGATGGTCGCCGATCTCCATCCGCCGCACATCCAGCATGTCTTCAATGATCTTGGCCAGGTGGTCAATCTCTTCCTCGATGATGTGGACGTAGCGCGCGCGCCGCACGTCATCCATGGCGTGGCTTTGTCCGAGAGTGTACACGTACCCTTTGACCAGGCCCAACGATGTCCGCAGCGCGAAGTCCACAGCCGAGTGCCGGCTTTCAGCGGTATCCCACAGCTTGCGCTCCAGCGTCAGATCCTCTGTGATGTCACGTCCGATGCCTGCAACCGCCCACACCCGTCCGTCGCGCACCAGCGGCGTTTCCACCACTTCAAACGTGTGCGCGTCCCCGCCCGACGGATGATAGGTCCGGGTGGAGCGTTCCACCGTCCGCCGCTCGACAATGCTCTTCAGCACGCGCTCGGCCAGCGCCACGTGGTCGCGGTCCAGTTGCGCACCGATCTTCGAGCCGATCACCCGTTCGCGCGGCAGTTTCAGGATCTTGCACAACTGCGGATTGACGTCGAGAAACACACCGTCCGGACTCAACACGTAGACGATGTCCGGCGAGGTCTCGATCAGGTGTTGCCACACTTCCGGTCCCGCGGCGCCTCCGCCCTTTTCCCGTGCCCGTTCAGTCTCCATCACTGCTCCCCCCGCACCGGAGTCTGACAGGCTACACGCCGGATACGCGCCACGAGGTCTCCCACCGAAAACGGTTTCATCAGGTAATCCACTCCTCCGACATTTAGGCCCTGCTGACGCTCCCCGTCCATCCCTCGAGCCGTGACAAAAATCAGCGGAATCTGCGCGGTTCGCGGATCGGACTTCAACCCCGCCGCCAGTGCATAGCCGTCCATCGCCGGCATGGTCACATCCGTGACAATCACATCCGGCTGCATCTGCACGGCCAGATCCTGCACCGTCGTCGAATCCTGCGCCGTGCGCACGTCGAAGCCCTCGCCTTCCAGCGTGAACTCAAGCAGTTCGAGATAGCGGGGGTCGTCGTCGACCACCAGAACTTTCAGAGTGCTCATAAGCTGTTCTTCGCGCCTCCGAGCGGGCTCAGGTCAAAGAGAGTGCGTGCGCGATCCGCCGGGGTTTCCGCCGCCACCTTGCCGCACAGGTTAATCAGGTCCCGTACCAGTTCCACCGTGACTTCTTTCTGCGACAGCGCGGCCATCACAGTCACCTGCTGCAACAGGTCCAGCAGATCGCGCTGACTGGTGTTACTGCGCGCAACTAGTTCGCTCAGAACATCGTCTTTCAGGTCCACACCGTTGGCGTGGCGCCGCGCAATGTCCATCCGCGCAAGCACCGAATAGGCCGAAAACCCGGCGATGACTCCCGATTCCAGCGCCACCCGCAGGTCGGGAATCAGGCGCGGCTCCGTCGCGAGGTTGTGCCGCGAGGCCACCACCAGCCGCTTTCCCTTGCGTTGCAGATTGCGAAACGTCTCCCCCAGTTCGCGCTGCGCCCAGTCCCGCGTGAGCAGGGCTTCCGCGTCGTCGATCAGCAGCAGGTCCAGTTCGCCGTACAGGTAGCGGAAGAAGTTCACTTTCTTGTCGCGGATGCTGGCGAAGAGTTCATCCACAAACCGCTGCCCGCTGGTAAGCACGCACCGTTTCAACGGGGAATGCGCCAGCACATGATTGGCGATGGCCTGAAGCAGATGCGACTTGCCGCAGCCTTCCGCACCCCAGCAATGGAAGGGATTGTACTCCTCGTCCCCGTGCAAATCGCTGATGGAGCGGGCCACGTTCAACGGAAACTCATTCGCCGTATCGGCGACGAAGCTGTCGAAGGTCTGACTGCGGTTAAGCTGTACGCTCTTCCCCACCTGCCCGATGCGTTCATCCTCCAGCAGCGCACGGGCGCGGATAACGTGATCGCCCGGTGAGACGTCCGCCGCGTCCGTGGCATTGGCCGGATCGCCATAGTGCACATACAGCGCGTGCTCAATGGCGTCATAGCGCCCCACAAAGGGAATGATTTCGAAATCGGTGACGCTGCGCAGGGCCGCCATCGCCTGCGGATCGGTCGGGTCGGTCATGGCAACGGCCAGGGAGTTCCCGCTGCGCCGCACCGGAATCAAATGATGCCGGTGGGCCACCGATGCCGGCACGTGCCGCACCGCTTCGCGGTCGATTTCCACGTCTTCCAGCTTGAGGAAATGCACCTGCAGCACATCGCGGTAGAGGGCGATCAAATCCTCCTGCGCGAGAATGTTCAGATCCATCAGCGCCTGGTCCAGGCTGACGCTGTGCTGTTTCTGATAGTCGCACGCCTGAGCGTACTGCTCCTCGCTGATCACCTTCTTCTCGGTCAGTACTGTGGAAAGGGTCTGCTGTTTCGCGCCCACGGCCATAGTCCTCGCTGCTTCAGTCCTTCGTCTCTTCCGTCATCACGCGTTTGCGTGCCTCTTCCCCCGCCCAGAACAGTGCCTCGGGAGCCGTTCCTGTCCGCGCCGACAAGACCGTCGCCAGTTGCCCGCGCTTCAGAATCAGCAGCGTATGGTCTCCCTGCTGAAGGAACAACTTCTCCGGTTTGACCGAGTCCTCGCCGCAATAGGAACGGAGCTGCTCGCTCAGCCATCCGCGTTCCTTGAGGTCGAGGGCCGTGGTCGCTTCCACCAGCGCGCCGTTCATGACGCTCAGCGACTCCAGGCCGGGAACGCGTTCGCGCAGACTCTCCAGCACGCTTTCCAGATGGTCGAGCTTCGGTTCCGCCGCGGCTTCGGTAACGGCGCCCGCCTCGTGCTCAAGGAAACTCAGGATGTCGTCCATCGCCAGCCGGATGCTCCGCGCCGGGGGAAGTTCACCCGCATCCAGCATGAACGTGCCCTTCGTCCACAAGGCCACTTTCTCCAGGGCAGCCACGCCGTCGACACGCTGCTTGCCTTCCGTAAGAAGGGCATGGGCGATCTGGCCCTTCACAAACCACAGGGAGCAGTTGCGGCCCGCCGTGCGCACCCGCAGCACTCCGCCCCATTCGTCATGGAAAATCGCCCGGATGACAGGCAGCACACCCCGTTCATCCAGATTGCCCAGCGTCGTCTCTTTCTTGCCCATGTTCCTCTCCTCCTGCCCAGCCCTACGCCGCCCTGCCCGGCGGCACAAACAGATCAAGGGTCATTGCCGGGTCTCCGCGTTGTTCGCAGCCGCCGCCGCGAACCGTGAGCCCGAAGAATTGATTCCCCGCACCGCCATTTCCAAATCGTGCGGGTTGGTCGCGCTTTCCATCGCCGTCTCGAAAGAGACCGTGCCGTTTCGCAGCAGGGACAGGATGGACTGGTCGAAGGTCTGCATGCCGTGTGTGCCGCGGTCGTCTTCGAGAAATCCCTGCAGCAAATGCATTTTGTCCGGATCTGAGATGCACTCCTGCACCGCCGCCGTACTTACCAGAACCTCGACGATGGGCACACGCCCCGGCTTGTCCGAGCGCGCCACCAGCCGCTGCGAAATGATTGCCTGCACCGTCCCCGCCAGAATCGACCGGATCTGCATCTGCTCGTTCAGCGGGAAGAAAGAAATAATGCGGTTGATGGCTTCCACGGCATTCAGAGTATGCAGCGACGTCAGCACAAGGTGGCCGGTCTCCGCCGCCTGCAACGCCACTTTCATCGTCTCCGGATCCCGTGTCTCACCCACCATGATGATGTCGGGGTCTTCGCGCAGCGCATGGACCAGCGCGCTGTAGAAGGTCAGCGTGTCGATCATCACTTCGCGCTGGGCGATCAGCGACTTCTTGTTGCTGAAGATGTACTCAATCGGATCTTCGATCGTCAGGATGTTGGTGCTGCGATGGATGTTGATATATTCGATCAGCGACGCCAGCGAGGTGGACTTGCCCGAGCCCGTCGCGCCGGTGAACAGCACAATCCCACGCCGCAGATTGGCCAGTTTTTCCAGCACCGACGGCAGCATCAGATCCTTGAAGGACGGAATCTGGGTCTTGATGGCGCGAAACGCCAATGCCGCGGAGCCCCGTTGAAAAAATGCGTTGACGCGGGTACGGCCATGCCCCGGCACCGTCAGCGCCAGGTCCAGTTCCTTGTCCCGGTACAGTGCTTCAAGCTGCTGCGGAGTGAGCACATCTTTCAGCAGCGTATCCATCTCCTCGGCGGTCACCTTCTCCGGCCGGGTGGCAAACAGATCGCCATTGATGCGCAGCACGGGAAGCGCTCCGGCCCGCAGATGCAGGTCCGACGCCTTCTTCACGAACAGTAGTTCAAGTAATCCGCGTAAATCCATGTGTCCTTATGCCCTGACTGCGCTCAGTTCACTCCGCCGGACTGTCGTTTTCGAGACGGCTTTGAAGAGCCGAAATCCGCGTTTCCACGTCGCCGTATCCGGGATGCCGGTCGTGTACGGTCTTAAACAGGTTCAGCGCCTGATCGAGATTGCCTAACAGCTCGTGCACTATTCCCAGTTGGTGGATGACGGTAAGCTGTTCCACGGGAGATCCGTCCGACTGCTGCGACTCGCTCTCGAGCAATTCCAGCGCACCCTGCAGATCGCGCGACTCCTGCAGGCACTCCGCCAGGGCCAGGGTAGCGCGGGCACGGATCGACTTGTCCTGCCGTGCCTGTTCGAATTCGGCCATGGCCGCGTCCCAGAGCG
This sequence comes from bacterium, assembly GCA_036504735.1. NCBI lineage: Bacteria > bacterium. The sequence continues at coordinate 23,792 of DASXUQ010000016.1, read as the reverse complement.
TCATCTCTTTGTAGACAACTCCCAGATCGTAATGGTCACGCCCCGCGCCCGTCGGCTGCTCCTCGGCCTCTTCGCCTGAAACCGCTTCATATTGCACCGGGGCGGGCCGGGCCGGCGGCACATCGACGTTCATCATCGGCGGTGTGTAGGACAACGTGTCCATCGCAATGTCTTCCGGGAAGGAATCCAGCCCGTCGAGGGTGATCAGATTCTCCTCCGAAGACTCCGCCGCCGCGCGTCTCCCAGTTTCGCCGTAAGGACGGTCCGCATCCTCGTCCGGTTCCGCCGGAGCGTGAGACACCGCGTGTTCCAGTCCGGTCTTCACGTACTCCAGCAGGCGCTGCTCCAGTTCGAAGTCCTCGATGGCCGACTCCTTCCAAAGCGCCTCCAATTCGTGCAGCAGATGCGCGTGCCGGATCGGCTGGTCGAGGATCTTCTTGAACAGCGAGCGCATATCGCTTTCGGAGCGATGACGCGACAGCTTGAGGTAACTGCGGAAGGATGCCAGACAGTCCGCCTGATACTCCAGCCCGAGATACGCCTCGGCCAACAGCAGATGCACGTCCTCTTCCTCGGGGGTACGGCGCAGGATTTTCCGCGCGATGCCCAGCACGTTTTCGTACAATCCTTCCAGTGCGAAGCCTTCCAGCGCGCGCCGCCAGGCTTCCACCGCCTGGGCACGGGAGCGATTGTTGATGTGCAGGTCGCCCACCAGATTCCACAGGGCAAAGTCCCGCTCATTCTCCTCGAGACGCTTGCTGTAGAACTCGAGCGCCTTGCCCCACTTCTTCTGCCGCATGGCGTCTCGCGCCTGCAACTCCGGATTACCCTTATCGCCGAACAAGTTCTTCATGAATGACCTCAACTGATTTGCCGCCACGTGCCGCGCTGTACCGTATGCACCTTCGGTGCGCCCGGAGGCCAGTTCGTAGGCGACAAAAGATCCGTATCATAGCCCCAGTTTCGGTTGGGAGGATTATAGACATTCCCCTGCCCCCATGGCGCCGTCGCCAGGCGGCTGAACCACAAATCGATGATGCTGCCCCGGAAGGTTACCGTCACTCCCGACCAGGATTCCAGAAAGCGGAAGATGTTCTCCAGTCCGCCGCTGTACGTTCCGCCGTTCGGTGTGTTCACGTGCCCGGCCATGACGCAGGCGTTGACGGTCACGGGGGTGGCAATCCGGTTTCCGATGGGCTGCGCGGAATTGCCGTCCGTCCATGCCGGCGACAAAATCGTAATCGCGTCGCACAGCAGCGAGGAACCCTTCTTGGAAACGGAATTGTAATTCCCCATAATGTACAACGGCAGGTCCGTGGCCACGGTCAGGCCGCCCAACGGCAGCGTGGCCGCATTTTTCAGACGCACGCAGGGCGCGTCGCCCGACGAGTTGCTGATGTAGAGAATGTTATTCGGCGGAACGTAGTGTCCCGCGATCATCGCGGCCACGTCGATGTCCACAACGTCCATGTTTTTGTTCTGACGCGCGTCATAGAACTTGTTCTGCGTATAGGTGTACACACCCGGTTGGGTCAAGACGTGCCCCGCGCTGTCCTTCAACGCTCCGTCCACATAGCGCACGGTAGCCTTGTACCAGTACTTCGAAGCTTTTTGCATCGCATTGTCTCCGGCGACGCCGCGCTCGATCACCTCGTGCTGATCGGACGTGGCCGGCAACGGCAGCCGCAAGGTGGACAAGCCGTGCGACGCGTCGCGGAAATTCCCGCCCCAAAGCGATAGCGCATCCGAAGCCCAGGTGACCCGGCGGTTGTCCAGCCAGTAACTGCCCCGCCAGACGTTCTGCCACGTGCCGAAGGTATCCTTGATGTAAACCGGCCCGCTCAGATCGATGTGCGAATTGTCTTTCCGGTAATGCCAGTACCGTCCCACCGCCGTCACCGTGGACTGGCAGCGCAGCGTCGCCCCGTCACAGCCCATATACAGGTCGCCGTTGGTGTGAATCGGCCCCGAGAAGGTCATATCCGCACCGGGGAAGATTTCCAGATCCTTTTCATAGAACACACCGAACTGAAAAAGCGGGATGTACTGATGCTGGATTTCCCGTACGATGTGGGTGTTGCGCCGCTCGCTGGATGCGTCCGCCTCCACGTTGTACCGCTGCACATAACCGTCGAGGCCGGTGTAGTCTCCCGACGTGATCCGCTCGGACGTCAGGGCGCCCACCTTGGTGACATGATAATTGGTGATGGTGAATCCCGGAATCGTGGGCGCCGTAATCGCATCCAGTTGCCCCTGTGTCGGATCGAGCACGTTGTTCAGCAGCGTGCGCAACTGATCCGATCCGAATTCCACCGCTCCTTCCGCCGCATAGAACGTCCGCGCATTGTCCAACTCCGCGCTGGACACCTGTGTTTGCCGGGTCGAACGGATCGCCGCCGATCCCGCAATGAACACCAACCCGCTGAGCAGTATCAGCGCCACCAGCATTACAAAGCCCCGCTGGTCCGCCTGCCGCCCTTTGCCCTGCCCGTCTCGCCCGATGGTCCATGCTGTTCGCATTGAATTGTCTCCTGCGAGAGGCTGTGATTACGCTCCGAGGCTCAAATTTCTTCCTCGTACCAAGAATCGCTGGATATTCCGCTTGAAGCGGTCCTGCCAGTAAGTGCCGTCCGGCATCAGGACGAATTCCGGGCGGCCGTCTCCGGCCTGTTCGGATTTCGTCACCACGGTGATCTCCACCGCCGTAATCCTCACCCGCTCGCCTGCCGTTAGCGTGTATCCGCCCGCCGGGTAGGCAATCGGGTTGGGAATCGTCAGTCCGTCCTTGTCGATATAGCGGAACATCAGAAAATCGACGTGCGATGCAATGTTGCGCGTTGTCGGCGTCCGCCACCTGACCGAGTCGCGTGACCACACCCACGTCTGCTGCTTCAGGATGTGGGCGGTCGGGTCCAGATAATAGCGGGCCGTTTCCGTCCGGCCGTCATTGTCGATGTCCGCGGTAAAGACCACGCTGTAGGTGTTCGCGAATTCGAAGTCCTGGCGGATCGAATCGCTCCAGGCCTGATAAGGCACGTCGCGCCGGATGTCGTTGGTGTCGCCGTTCACATCCTGCAGGGCCATCAGACCCACCAGCCGGAAATCCCGCGTGAGGTGCTGGACGACAAGGCGCCCTTCCCGGTCCGCCGACATCGCGTTCTCTTCCTTCGCAATCCCGTGCGCCGCGCCATAGTAGAGGGAAAAGAGCGAGGCCATCAGCACCATCGCCAGCGACATGGCAATGATCATTTCCAGCAGACTGACGCCCGAGGCCCGCGGCAGTTTGCCGCGCCCGCTCCGCAACCGATCCACCAAACCGCTCATGTGCGCCTCCTCGCGACTCATCCTTACAGGTTACTCACATAGGTTCGCATTTCCGCCCGACGCCGCCCGTGTTCGAAAAATACTTGCAGGACGACCTCTTTGACCGTGCCGGTCTCATGAACCTGCACCGCATGGTAGTAGCCGGGATGATCCGGATACTCCCCGTCTGCGCCGGTGGCATTCTGCACCGCCGCGTAGGGCTGGTTGCGGATCCGCTCCATCTCCAGCCGCGCCAGCGTGGTGGCCACGTTCATCCGCTCGCCGTACCGCCCCGATTTCGAAATCGCCACAAAGGAGGACATCACCACCAGCAGGCCAAGCGTCACGAGGAAGATCGTGATGACGATCTCCAGCATGCCGAGCCCCGATTGTTTGCGCCGAATCCGCTTCATCATGACCTCCGTTCAACTCCTGCCGCGATCTACTTCAGCACCTGCGCCACGCCGAGGCTGAGCGTCCAGATTCCCGCCGGCGTCGTCATGCCTTCCGCCGTCAGCGAATAGCCGTCGGGCAGTTTCCATTCGAGACCGAGAATCCCGCGCACCGGCTGCTGCCCGTCCGCATAGCTGGTCTGCCCGCCCGCCGCCGGAAAGGCCCGGCCATGCATGGCCACCATCACGTCGCGCCGTCCGAAGAAGAACGGCTTGGCCACTCCCAGATACGGCACCAGCGGACCCACACGCGCGCCCACCGCCACGGACGGCGCAACTTCATGCCAGATGTACTTGCTGCTCACGGTCTGAATGCCATTCGACGAACTACCCTTGGGTTGAAATCCCGTGTACTGCAGCCCGCAAATGGCCTGGTACCGCGGTGATCCCAGAGGAAATCCCGCCCGCGCCCCGGCGCCCCACGCGAACGACCAGTTCGAGCGGAAATCCGAATAGCCGCCGTACAGATTGTTGAACCCAAGATTCGACGTCCCCAACATCGCCGACAGGTCCACATTGGACAGCACTCCGTAGCGCGCCGACAGAAACATCCGGTCGGATGTGCCCTCCTGCGATCCGCTTCCCGACGGCGAGACCGTCTTCAACGTCACCTTCGACGCTTCCACCGTCATCGCGGTCATCTGACTTCCTACCGGGAAGATCGGGCCGCCCACCATGCCCCACGCCGTGCAGGCACAGAGGATTAGCGTTGCGGCGATAAAAACGGTTTTCATGAAAACCCTCATTGTTTCCGTTTGCGTGCAATCCACCTTCGATCCGTTCCGCCCAGCGTGGCTACGGCAATGCCGCTCGCAGCGTAAACGTCTCGGTAAACGTGTAGACGTCGGCCTGCCTCGTGTCCACGGTAATCAGTACCGGTGAAGCCGCGTCGTCATCGGTTACGGTCAGGTTGTTGAAGAAACTGATGGCGAAACTCGTGTCGCCCGGACACCCCACCGTGATCTCGCTCGGATAAATCATTCCGTGGTTCGCCGAGAAACTCAACGTGGACCCGGCCACGAGCGGCCAGAAGTCCGGATCGAAGGCCGCCACCGTAATCACCGCATTCTGGCCGATGAACAACGTCCGCGTTGTGTCACTGCCGTTGACGGTGGCGCTGCGCACTTCAAGAATGGGCTGGCCGTAATTGAACCGCACATCCGTCGTCGCCCACACCGTAATGCTGTCGCCTGCGGCATTCACTCCCGCGGACGACACCATCACCTTGGCCACACCCGGCATGGTCGGCGTGGGAGAACAGAGAATCGCTCCCGCCTGGTTCGGATCCGTCAGCGTGTTCAGCCAGCGGTCGATGCTCGGCAGCGGATGTCCCGAGTAGAGCGTTACCCGCGCGAAGCCCAGCGAATCGGTGTAACCCGTCGCCGTGGTAATCACGCCGCCCGACGTGGTGAAATACACCGCCGTTCCCGCGGTCACCGGGTTGTTGTAGCGGTCGCCTACCAGTGCCACGAGGCTCACCGAATCGCCCACCACGTCCATACCGAACATGTTGCACGGGCTCGGGGCCAAGGACATGTGGCTGGTTTCGCAGGGATTCGTCAGGTCTTCCATGTAAGGCGGGCCGGCATAGACGAGGATCTCGGTCGACACCGCGCTCACGCTGCCGCAGATGGCGCGAATTCGCGCGCTGCCCGACACCGTGCCGCTGCTGTAAGCCACGGAAGCCTGTCCGTTGATCGTGGACACCACGCCCGTCGTCGAAAGGAAATCTCCTCCACCCGGCGAACTGGCGATGTTGAACGTCACCGCCGTGCCGTCAACCACAGGATTGTTGTTGGCGTCGCGCACCGTCGCCGTGATCAGCAGCGTCTCGTTGCGACCGCTGCCGCGTACGCCCACCGAGCCCGGGTTGTAGCTCATGGAAATGCTGTTGGCTCCGCCGGGAATCAGGTAGACCGTGTAATTGTCCTGAATGCCGCCGATGAACGCGGTCACCTGCGCCGCGCCGGTCTGCGAAGACGTAAAGGCCACACGGGCATTGCCGCCGGCATCCGTCACGCGGCTGGCGGTAATGTTGCCGATGGTCGTGGTAAAGTGGACCTCCACGTTGGCCAGTGCATGGCCGATCGCGTCGGTGACATGCGCCGTCATCGTATCCACGGCAATGCCGTTGGCGCTCAGCGTGTCCCGCTGTGCCGTCAGCACAATCGCCCCCGGATCGCCCACCGTATAGGTCAGCGATACGCTGTCTCGCACGCTGGCGTTGGCCTCGGACCATGCGGTCACGCGCACCGAGCCCGGCGTGCTTCCCGAGGTCAGAACGTTCGTTGCCACGCCGCCATGAGTCGTGCGCATGGTTTCGAGGGAACCGTACTGCGGCGGAATCGAGAAATGAATCTGAGTGCCGTCAGGCACGGGGTTTCCGTCCTGATCTGTGACCACCGCCGTTACCGTCGAGCTCGCCGAATTGTTGGCAGGCAGCACCGTCGGCGTCGCCGAAAGAGACAGGGTTGTCGGTGTCGAAGCGTAGAACGTTACGGTCGCGGTGTCGGTAATCACGTTGCCGAAGCGCGAGATGACCGTGGCGATGCCCGCCGTATTGGCGGACGTCAACGTTACGGTGGCCCGCCCGGAGGAATCCGTCATGCCGCTCGCGGGAATAGAACCCAGGGAGGATCCGAAGTTCACCGCCATGCCCGGAATCGCGACCATCGTGCTTGCGCGCACCAGATGGGCGGTAATCTGTGTCGCCGACGTGCCGTTCGCCGGAAGCGTCGTCTCCGCAGCGGTCACGTCCAACCGCACGCCGCGCAGCAACATTTGCTTCAGGTCGCTGTCGCGGGTAATCGCCACCGTCAGGTCCACGTTTTGATCGTGGTCCATCGGCGCGCTGTAATACGTGGCAATAGCCTGTCCGTTTTGGTCGGTCATGGAGCTGGGCGGATCGAAGGTTCCGCCGCCCGTTGCCGTAAACGTCACAGCGGTGTTCGGCACACGCTGCCCGCTCGGATTGAAGATAATCGCGGTGACCGGCGTCGAAGAGACACCGTCCGCCAGAAGCTCGTATTGCCCCACCGTCACAAACAGCGTGTCCGCCAGCGTTCCCGTCAGGCGCAGCCCGGTCTGAGCGCGCAGCGTATCGCCGTAAACGGTCGTAATGGAAACATCACCTTCCTGCGGAGCGCTGCGGTAGGTTGCCGTCGCAATGCCGCTGCTGTTGGTCACGCCGGTGCCGACAATCGCGCCGATGCTCGCCGCAAAATGCACGGTGGCGTTGGGCACGGCAAAGCCGCTGGTCGTCTCGCGCACCAGCACATTCGCGTTGGTCGTGCTTTGACCGTCTGCCGGCAGGTCCGTGGTATCGGCCCACGCCGTCAGGCTCACACCCAGCAGCCGCATCACCCGCGTATCCGAGTGCGTGCCAATGGTGGCGCTGACGTTTTGCGTGGCATCCGTGGTCGAGGCGCCGCTCACATAGAGCGCATGCGCCTGTCCCGCCGAGTCCGTAATCGTCGTTCCGCCGATCAGGAGTCCAAGTCCCGCGTCGTAGTGCCACGAGACTCCCGCCCCCTGCACCGGAAGGCCGCCGGCATCGGACGCCAGCACGGTCATCATCGCCGTGGAGATGCCGTCCGCCAGTACGCTGGGGCTGCTGGAAAACACAGCCACGCCCGCGACGTCGGGCACGGTGAAGGTCACTTCGCCGTATCCGGAAGCGCCGCTCGTCGAGGCCACAACGCCGCAAAGACCGGACTGCCGTGAGCTATAGAGATTCGTCGTAAAGGTTCCATCCGTGCCTGTGAAGCCCGACGCCGGATTCACCTGTCCAAGAGTAGACGTCACGGAGACGGCCACGCCGCCCGACAGCGGATTTCCGAATGCGTCCGTCACACGGCTGGTGATCCGCGTATGGCTGGTGCCATCCGCCGGCAACTGCGCGTCCGTGGGCGTCACCTGAATCAGAGCCGCCGGACCCGCCACGTACGTCACCACGCGCATATCGCTCAACGTCTGCGCCGTGGCCGTAATCGTATCCGGTCCCACCTGGGTCGGACTGGTCAATGTGGCATAGGCGTATCCGCCTTCGGTGGTCGTCGTGTACAGAGAGTTCGTTCGTCCGGGCCTGTCCGCGCGCCGCACGGATTTCGCCGCGGCGTTCGGGTTGTCTTTGCGGTTGCGCGCCAGCACGGGATTCCAAGCGCTGCTGCGCGCCATCGTGAGGTTACCGCTCTTTTGGAGCAGCGGCGTCGCAGTCGCGGTAATCACACCGAGGTGCGAGTTGAACGTTACGGGAGTGCCGTCCGAAACGGGCCGCCCTTCCACGTCCAGCACGGCCGCGCGCAGCGCGGATTGCGATGTGCCGTCCGCACTCAATTGGAGTGGATTGGCGCTGAGACTCAGCGTTGCCGCAACGGTGGCCTTCAAATAGATGTTGGCGTTGCCGTGGGCATTCCCCTGAGTGGCCACGACCGTCGCCGGGCCAATCGCCAGCCCCGCGCGGAAAATCGCCGCCGCCCGGCCATCCGGCCCGGTGGTGGAGGCTTCCGTAACTGTGCCCCCTTGCGCCGTAAAGCTCACCGGAGTGCCTTCCGACACGGGATTGCCGTACGAATCGCGCACCAGTGCGCTGATGGCCGCGGTGCTGCTATTATCGGCAAACAGAGTGTCCGCCGTCGAACTCACCAGCACTGATGTCGCGGGTCCCGGAACAATGGCTACGTCCGTACTGCCCTGCACCGTGCCGCCCGTGGTGGCACTCACCGTGGCCATGCCCGTCGTCGGAGACGAGTGCAGCACCGCAGTCGCCACGCCGGATTGTGTCCGCGCCGTCAAATTGCTGAGAGTGCCGCGCGTCGTGCCGAAAAAGACTACCGTATTGTCGCTGATGGGCCGGTTGCTCGCATCCAGCACATAGGCCGTAATTGTTGTACTGTCGTTTCCGGCGTTCAGCGTCGGTTTGGCCGCGCTAAGCCGGATATCGCTTGCCGCCGCAGGCTGCAGAAAAGAGACCCGCAAGCTGTCCTGAGTCGAGTTGTGCGTCGCACCCACTACCGCGATGCCGATTTCCGTGGTGGAAACCAGAGTGGCAACGGCTGTACCCGATAAGGAGTCCGTGATCACAGGAGACGTAATGGACCCGATGCTGGTGGAGAAGAAGATTTCTGCCCCCACAATCGGATTATGCGCCTCATTGCGCAGACGGGCGTAGACCCGCGTGCGCGAGACGCCGTTGTCCGCAAAAAGCGTATCCGAGTCCACCCACAGCGAGAGCAGCCCTTCGCCCGCGGGAATGGCGCTGACGCGGATCGCATTCGTCCGCATTTCGGCCATACTCAGCAGTTCTGTCCGCACCAGAATCTCCCCGCTGTCGGCGGGGGCCGTGATCGTTGCGCGCGCCCATCCCGCCTGATCGCAGTGGATGGTGGTGTCGGCGTGATTTCCGCCGAGCGCGCCGCGACTCACGCTGAACCGCACGTTTTCGCTGACTGCCGGTTCATTGCTCTCATTCAAGACCAGCGCATTCACGGTGGCCGTTCCGCCGGGAACGACAATCGCAGGATCCACAAACACCGTATCCAGGAACGTGAGAACCTGTCGGTTTGTGCCTGTGGGGCTGATGTCTCCCTTTTGCTCACAGCCAAGCCAGAGCATGACTGCCGCCAGCGTCAAGGCCGGGAGCCACACACGATATGCCCTACGGCTCTGCTTCACGTCCAATCCTCCTTATGAGCAGTTGTATTCTTTGAGCTTGTACAGCAGGGACCGGTGCGAAATTTCCAGCAATTTCGCCGCGCGGGTGCGGTTATTGTTCGTCAGCTTCAGCGCCCTCGCAATCAGTTCCTGCTCGATGCGCGGAACCAACTCGGCCAGAGCCTGCTTGATGCTGAGCCGTTCATCCGGAATATCCACGTGGAAATCCTCGGAGGCCCGCTTCACTTCCTGCGGTAAGGAATCCGCGGTGATTGTGTTTGAATCGCACAGCACAACCGCCCGTTCAATAATGTTCTGAAGTTCGCGCACATTGCCCGGCCACGCGTACTTCACCAAGAGCTGCATCGCGTCCGGCGAAACGTCCACCGTGTCCGGCCCGCGATTCAATTTCTTCAGAAAATGGTGTACCAGCAGTGGAATGTCCTCCGCGCGCTCGCGCAGTGGCGGCATCACAATGGGGATAATGTTCAACCGGTAGAAGAGATCCTCCCGGAACCGCCCCGCCCGTACTTCCGTTGCCAGCACCCGCGATGTGGCGGCGATGATCCGCACATCTACAGTGATTTCGTTCGTGTCCCCCAGCCGCCGCATTTTGCCTTCCTGCAGAACGCGCAGCAGCTTCACCTGCAAGGAAAGCGGCAGTTCGCCGATCTCATCTAAAAGCAGCGTCCCCCCGTTGGCCTCCTCGAACAATCCCTTCTTCGTGCGAACCGCGCCGCTGAACGCGCCCTTTGCGTAGCCGAACAGTTCGGACTCCAGCAGCGTCTCCGGAATCGCCGCGCAATTGATGGTTATGAAGGGGCTGTTCCGCACCCGGCTGCGTAGATGCACCAGCCGTGCCACAACTTCCTTGCCCGTCCCGGATTCCCCCGTAATCAACACCGTGCTGTTGAACGGCCCGATCCGCTCCACCTTCTGAAAAATGTCACGCATCACTTGCGATTTTCCCACGACATTATCGAAGGAGTAGCGATCACCGACCTCCTGCCGCAGCCGCGCATTCTCGAGCCGCAAACGTTGACGCTCCAGGGCCTTGGCGATGGTCATGTCGATCATCTCGGGCGTCAAATCTTCTTTCGCCACGTAATCGAACGCACCCGACTTGATGGCCTGAACCGCGCTGTGCACAAAGCCATAGGCCGTCATCATCACAATCGGCGTCTCACGGTTCACCGTCTTCATCTGCACCAGAATCTCAACCCCGTCCTTATTCGGAAGACGATGATCGAGAAACACCAGATCGAACTCCTCTTCAGTGAACGCATCCAGCGCCGCCGTGCCGTCACCGGCGGTGACCACCTGGTAATCGTGCTCCTCAAGATGATGCTTAAGGAAGTCACGATAGTCCTGTTCATCTTCTACGATCAGGATCTTGACGTCTGACATGGACACCCGGCTGCTTTAGTGGAATGAGGACCTGTCAGTGCAACGTTTTGCAAGGCGTGTGCCATATGCAATCGGGATTCGCAACGTCAAACTCTGCAATCAATTGCAGGGACGAGGGGGGTGTACTCCGTTGCCGCCTCGCAACCGCGTGCAGAGTGCACGGCGCAAATTGCCGCACAGTGCGGTGCCTTCCTGCCCTGTCCAAACGCACAAGAGCCTCCGGACGTTTTCCGGAGGCTCTCTGGCTTGAACCCTACTGTTTGTTATATCATCTCCGCGCCTGTGCGCGGCCCATGATGGAGGCGCGTCGTTACTGCGCCACGCCGTCCGGTGTCGCCGTCAGCACCGACGCTGCGTTGTCCAGCGCCGTCACCTGAATCGAATAGGTCGTCGGGGTCGCGCCACCGTTATACGTGTACGTAAAGGCCGCGAAGTTCGCTCCCGAAGGCAGCGACATGTACGGATTTCCCTGCGGATCCACGAGCACCGTCGGGGCGTTCGCCTGGGTCATGGCAGCCGGATAGTCCGCATAGTCGATTTCGTACATTCCGAGGGCCTGACGATACTGGTCAAGGTCCGCACGGGCGGCACCGACACGCGCACGGTCCTGCGCACCCATGAAGCGCGGAACGGCAACGGCGGCCAGAATACCGATGATCACGATCACGACCAACAATTCGATCAGGGTAAAACCTCTGCGGGCGTTCTTGCTGCGAATGGCTTTCAACATGATTCCTCCGAATGGTCTATTGTGTTACTGGTTGGTTTCGCGTTCTGTTATTTACATTGGCAAGGCTTGTGCCAGTCCCTGCCGTCGCCGCCTAATCTCACCGTCGTTCAACACTTAGCTCTCCCTCACGCTCTGCTGATCCGCCTTTCCCCTGCGATTCGCGCGGGCATTTTGCAACGTGTCATGCATCTCGCCGCGTGCAGATAAACCTCCCGTCGCCGTTTCCCGACTACTTCGGCACATCAATCCCGTACCGTTGCAGTTTCCGGTAAATGGTCGATGGGTCAATACCCAGAATCTCCGACGCTCTCTTCTTCTGCCAGCCGGTCTCCTCGAGCACCCGCAGCAAATAGGCTCGTTCCACATCCTCAAGTGTCCCGTGACCCCCGTCACCGTTGCCGGCATAACTGCCGCTCTGCGCCGATTGGATCTTCCCCGGCAGGATCGATGCTTCCAATACCATCTCCTCGGAGAGGATTACCGCCCGTTCAATGGTGTTCTCCAGCTCCCGCACATTTCCCGGCCATCCGTAACTGATGAACAGCCGCCGCGCCTCTTCGGAGAGCGTCTTGCGTGTCAACCCGTGCCGCCGGCACGCGCGGTCAAGAAAGTGGTCCGTCAATTCCAGAATATCATCCCGTCGCTCCCGCAGCGGCTTAATATGGATCGGAATCACCGATAGCCGGTAGAACAGATCCGCGCGAAATTCCCCTGTGCGCTGCTTCTCCTCCAGATCGGCGTTGGTCGCGGCGATCACCCGCGCGTCGATCTTCACCGGACGCGTCGCACCCAGAGGCAGAATCTCCCGTTCCTGCAGCGCTCGCAGCAGTTTGACCTGCAGCGCCGGAGACATATCTCCCACTTCATCGAGGAATAGCGTCCCGCCGTTGGCCACCTTGAAGAGCCCTTCTTTATCCCGCACCGCGCCGGTAAAGCTCCCACGCACGTGCCCGAAGAGTTCGCTTTCCAGCAGCGTATCCGGCAGCGCGCCGCAATTCACGGTGACGAATTCACCGAGAGATCGCTCCGAGAGTTGATGTATCACCTGCGCCACCACCTCTTTGCCCGTGCCGGACTCTCCCGTAATCAGCACCGTAGAGTCCGACGGAGCGACGCGGTGAATCAGATCCATCAGCGCGCGCATCTCCGGAGAGCCGCCGATCAGCCGCGGAACACCGCCTTCTTCCAGCAGTTTCGCCTTCAGTTTCCGGTTTTCCTTGCGCAGCGCGATAGCATCCAACGCCTTTTCCACCACCGAGCGGATCTCCTCCACCTGGAACGGCTTGGTGATGTAATCCGCGGCGCCCAGCCGCAGTGCCTCCACCGCCGAGTCCAGCGATGCAAAGGCGGTCATGACCACCACGCCGAGTTCCGGATACCGGTGTCGTGCCTCCCGCACCAGATCGATGCCGTTCATTTCCGGCATCCGCAGATCGGTGATCAGCATATTGTAGGACTCCTCCTCGAGCTGCGTCAGCGCATCTCGCCCGGAGGTCGTAGCCCGTACCCGGTAGCCATCCTTGCTCAGCAGCAGGGTGAGAAACTCGCCCATACTGCGCTCATCGTCCACGATGAGGATCTTTTCTTTGGCCATGGTGACTTATATGGCTAATTCGAACCAGGTCCCAACTCCCGGCTCGCTGTGCAATGTGAGCTTGCCGCCATGCGCGTGAACTGCGCGCATGGCCGTTGGAAGCGCAAGCCCATTCGATAACCGATGCGATTCCGAGAAGGGCCGGAAGGCCGCCTCGCGGGCCGCAGCGGTAATGCTTTTGTCACACAGAGTGAAGCGCACGCTTCGTCCGCGAAGCTCGCCCTCTTCAATCCGGATCTCTCCCTTCCCCTCCGCCCACTCCGCCAGAGTAAGCAGAACCGTCTCCACCACCAGCGTCAACTGATCGCCGTCGAACTCCGCCGGAAGGTCGCGCCCCAGCATATCTCTGGCCACGATCCCCGGGCCGGCATCGTGCATCCGTGCCTGAACGAATGCCCTCAGATCTCCCTTTTGCTTGCGCGGCGGCTCCATGTGTGAGAAGACCAGAAAGTCCCGCAAAAGTCCGTTCAGCCGGTCCGATTCCCGCAGCGCCAGTTCCAGGTACGGGCTCATCTCGCCCGGTTCCTTCTCCGAGAGCTTGATCACCTCCACGCAGCCACGCACCGTCGCCAGTGGATTGCGGATTTCGTGCGCCAAATCCTGCGAGAGCTTGCCGATGTCCGCCAGCCGCTCCCGGTCACGCTCCAGCCGCTCCGCCTCTTTCATCCGGCTCAGGTCGCTGAGCAGTACAATATGGCCGCGTCGCTGCCCGTCTGCCGTCATGAGAGCCGACACCGAGATCCCCACGGGCTTTTTGCTGGCGGGAAGAAGCAGCTCTTCCTCTGCCTTCCCCCCATCATCCAGTTGCAAACAGCAATCGCGATAGGCCTTCCCCACAGGAACATCCGCCGCAAACACCGGTTCGACGTCAGGAGCCGATGTTGTGGCGTCAAGCCCCAGGACAGAGAGACTGGCCGGGTTCACGTACAGGGTTTTGTCCTCGCTGTCCAGTACGACTACGCCCGTGCCCAGAGAATCCAGAATCGCCTGCGTGTCGAGCCGTGTCCGTTCCAGTTCGCCCAGTGTGCGCTGGTGCGTCCGTTCACGATCCCGCAGCTTCTCGAACACATAAGAGGAGAGCACCGCCGTCAGCAGGAAGTTCACCGCATAGATGAACGCATTCAGACTGTGCTCCGCCATGAACTGTGTCGACAGCCCATAATACAGCCAGACAATACCCGCCGACGAGAGCGCCGCCGTCCATAAGCTTCCCGGTAATCCTGTCAACAGCCCCGCCGAGCCGATGGAAAAGAAATAGAGGAAGACAAATTCGCTGCGCGCGCCCCCGGTATACCTCAGAATCAGGGTGTCCAGCACGACCGCCCCGGTCAGCGCAAACCAGCTTTGAGCCTTGGCCGGCGGCCGCCGGTGAAACCATTCCCAGCAGCCGAGACTCAGCGTGGTATTGGCAAAGAACAATCCCCAATAAGGCCAGGCGCTGTCCGCTTCTGTGCGGAACAGCCCGCCGACTCCCAGCAGCACGGTCGCAAACACGAGCCGTGCCGCAAGAAAGGTGGAGAAATTCTCCCGTGTTCCGAAGGTGATGCGCATACCGATTACTTAATCGCGCCAATCATATCGAACATCGGCAAATACATGGACACGAGCAGGCCGCCGATCACGCCGCCCATCAGCACGATCACCACCGGCTCGATCAAGGCCGTCATCGCCGACACGGCAGCGTCCACCTCTTCATCATAGAAGTCGGCGATCTTGCCCAGCATCTCCGCCAGACGTCCGGTCTGCTCGCCCACGGCCACAAGCTGCACAACCATCGGCGGAAATACTCCCGATTCTCCGAGCGGTGAGGTGATATTCTTACCTTCTGAAATCGAACGCCGCACCTTGTCGATCGCGTTCTGCACCACCATATTGCCCGCCGTCTTGGCGGTAATGTCCAATCCGTGCAGAATCGGCACGCCCGAGGAAATCAGCACACCCAATGTCCGGCTGAAACGGGCAATCGCCGTCTTCTGAATGACCTTGCCGATCACGGGGGACTTGAACAGAAACTTGTCCACGGCCAGCTTTCCCGAATCTGTCTTGCGCCAGCGCTTAAACATGAAGAACCCGATAATCATCACGCCCAGGCCGGGGAGAAATGTCTTGCGCACGACAAGGGACAGCGCGAGCACGAACTTTGTCGGTCCGGGCAGCTCGGCGCCCAGGTCCGCGAACATCTTGGCGAACACCGGAATGACCTTGATGAGCATGAAGATCGTTGCTCCCGAGGCCACACAGGCAATCACCGCCGGATAAATCATCGCGCCCTTCACCTTGCGCGCGAGGGCGTCGGCCTTTTCAAGATAGACCGCCAGCCGCTGAAAGACCATGGCCAACGCGCCGCCGGCTTCGCCTGCGGCCACCATGTGCACAAATAGATTGTCGAAGACTTTCTTCTGCTTGGCCATAGCTTCCGCCAGCGACGTACCACCGGAAACGGAATTGTGCACGTCCGCAATAGCCTTGCGGAACGTCTTGTTCTTGGTCTGATCCACCAGAATCTGCAAGCACATATCAATGGGCAGACCGGCATTCACCATGGTGCCGAAAAGCCGGGCAAAGATCTTCAGATCCTTCACGCCGACACTCTTGGCCATGCCACCCATGGCCAGATCCTTGGGCTTGTTGCGCACGTCGGCAACGACAATCTTTCGCTGCCGCAGCTTGGCAATGGCGTCCTGCTTATCTTTCGCGTCGATCTCGCCCGCGACGGATTTTGCGCCCTGTGTGCGACCGTTATATACGAAGACCGGCATGGTATCCCTCTCGCTTTCTTATCTGTCCATTCGACCGGCCAAATTGCGCGCCCGGTCTCCCGGATTGGGCCGCGCCATTCCGCACATCCGCTCCAGTTCTTCCGGAAGGTTCGAAACGTTGAGCGCGCGCTCCACCGACACCTGGCCATTCGTCACCAGATCGTGCAGCGACATGTTCAACGTCAGCATACCGTATTTCTGCGAAACCTGAAGCACGCCGTACATTTCGTGGACTTTGTTCTCCCGGATCAGCGCCCGGATCGCCGGTGTGCATACCATGACCTCTGCGGCCATGGTCACACCGTTGCCCGCCTTCTTGGGAAGCAGCTTCTGCGTCATCACCGCCTCCAGCGTCATGGCAAGCTGCGCGCGCACCTGTCCCTGCTGGTGCGGCGGAAACACGTCAATAATGCGGTTGACGGACTCCGTGGCTGAGTTGGTGTGCAGCGTCGCGAACACCAAGTGGCCGGTTTCCGCGGCGGTAAGCGCCGCCTGAATGGTTTCAAGGTCGCGCATTTCACCGACCATGATCACGTCGGGGTCCTGCCGCAACACGTATTTGAGGGCCGTGGCAAAACTCTTCGTGTCCGCGCCGACTTCACGCTGGTTGACAATCGCCTGCTTGTGCGCGTGGATGTACTCCACCGGATCTTCGATAGTGATGATATGCACCGGCCGTTCGGAGTTGATGCGGTCGATGATCGCCGCCAGCGTGGTGGACTTGCCCGAACCCGTCGGCCCCGTCACCAGCACCAGCCCCTTGGGCTTCATCGGAAAGGCTTGGCAGATTTTGGGCAGCTTGAGCTGCTCGATGGTCGGAATCTTGAAGGGGATCGCGCGGATAACGGTCGTCAGGGAGCCCCGCTGAAAGAAGACGTTGCCTCTGAAACGGGACAGCCCGTCCACGCCGAAGGCAAAGTCCACTTCGAAATCCATCTCCAGCCGCTTCTGCTGCTTGTCCGTCAGAATGCTGTAGGCCAGGGCCTTGCATTGCTCCGGGGAGAGCGGTTCGTATTTGAGCGCCACAATCTGCTGGTCGACGCGGATGCGCGGCGCGCTGTTCACCGTAATGTGCAGGTCGCTGCCGTGGGCGTCGATCAGCTCGCGCAGCAAGGTTCGTATGTCGAGACTCATTCCATGCTCCTTGATAGTATTCGCGCTCTTACACCCCTGAGTTGGCGATCAGCTCGTGGCGAACCAGCGCCAATCCCGTCGAACTCAGCATTCGCTTAACCACGTCCATTCTGTCCGCAAACTCCGCGGCGACGATTCGCTCCGTCAGGACGAGGTTGATGTCATGCTGTGCATCATATCCCTCGATGACCAACTGCAGCGCCTCTTCTCCCGGCGTCGAGTCCGGCACCCGCTCCATGTCATATTTCAGAGTCAGGATGCCGGCATCGGTGACGCGCTTCAGAAATCGCAGAATCGGCTCATTATCCCACTTGCTGTTGTTCATCCCCAGCGAGCCCGGAATCAGCCGGTAAATGTGCTGGCCGTCAATGTCAAACGGCGCCGGCACCGCCGAGAACTTGTCCGGCCACTCCTGATAGCTGTTCTCGTCCATCAGCAGGCTGTTGGCCGCGCTCCGCCACGCCGCCTGATTGGCGCGCCGCACCAGCCCCGAAGCGCGCACACAGCGCAGAGATCCCGCCGCAAGGATATCCACCCCCGATGCCAGCCCCAGCTTCACGCCGATGCGCATGGTCTGGAGTCCGAAGCGCCCATTAAACTCCGGCAGCCCGCTGAGCAATGCTCCACAGGTGCGGCTCGATCCCTGCACCGAATTGAACAGCAGAACGCTGACCTCCGGTGAATAGGCGAGCAAGGTGCCGCCGCCCGCCGCCGCGCTCGCCGATATATAGCGGCGCATTTCCCGCGCGAACAACCCGAGATCCGGCGCGTGCTCCGCCTGCAGGACCACACGGTCGGCCTGCACCGAGAGCACCGCATAGTTGCGGCGGTATTTTTCCTTGCGGCGATCCAACTCCTCTTCGAGATGCAAAATCTCGTCGAGGGTCAGATCGTTCAGGCAGAGTGAAAGTCGGCTTCTCATGGCACGAATCCTGTCATGTGTCTCCTGTCACGCGGAGAACTTCTTCAATGGTGGTTATGCCTCGCTCAAATTTTTTGATGGCTCCGGTCCGCAGTGTCAGCATACCTTCGCTGACCGCCGCCGCCTCCAATTCCGCAGGCGGCTTCCCGTCGAGAATCATGGTGCGCAGCTTGGGCGTGATCGGCATCACTTCATAAATACCTGATCGTCCGCGGTAGCCGGAGTTGTTGCATTCGATGCATCCGGCTCCTCGATAGAATATCTTCCCGCGCGCCTGCTCGGGATCGATTCCTGCCTCCGTCAGCGCCTCGGGATGCACCTCGACCGGAGCCTTGCACTTGGTGCAGATCTTCCGGATGAGCCGCTGGGCTACAATCAAAGACAGCGACGACGACACAAGGAATCGCTCGATTCCCATATCCGTCAGTCGTGAAATGGTCGCGCAGGCCGAGTTCGTGTGCAGCGTTGAGAGCACCAAGTGCCCGGTGAGCGCCGCGCGTACCGCAATCGAGCCTGTCTCCAGATCACGGATTTCGCCGATCATGATGATGTCCGGGTCCTGCCGCAAGAACGCTTTCAACGCCGCTGAGAAGGTCAAGCCCACTTCGTCGCGCACCAGCACCTGATTCAATCCGGAGAAGTTGTACTCCACCGGGTCTTCCGCGCTCATTGTGTTTACCGTCGGCGTATTCAGCTTGGCCAGCACGCTGTACAGTGTGGTGGTCTTGCCCGATCCCGTGGGACCCGTGACGAGAATCATGCCGTACGGCAGGCGGATGGCCCGCGCGAAATCTTCCAGGGCATGCTCTTCGAATCCGAAGGTCGAGAGATCGAGGGTCAGGTTGCTCTTATCCAGAATACGCATCACGACTTTCTCTCCGAACAGCGTGGGCAGCGTGGAGACACGGAGGTCGATGGTGCGGTCTGAGAGTTTCATCTTGATATGGCCATCCTGCGGCACGCGGCGCTCCGCGATGTTGAGGTTAGCCATGATCTTGGCGCGGGAAATGATCGCGTTGCGCATGTGCAGCGGCGGCGACATGACCTCGGTCAGCATGCCGTCCACACGGAAGCGGATGCGAAGCTGGGTCTCGTAGGGCTCGATATGAATATCCGACGCGCCCTTCTGCACGGCGTCGGCGATGATGCCGTCCAGCAGTTTGACCACCGGCGCGGCTTCGATCTCTTCCTTGAGTTTGTCCGCTTCCGTTTCCTGCCGGTCGGGCACGATCTCCGCCCCAACATCATCGCCGATGTCCTTGAGGATCTTGTCCAGCGTCCCGCCCATGTGGTAGTACATCTCGATGGCGCGAAGGAATTGCGTCTCGGTGACGACGACCGGCTGAACGTTAAAGCCCGTGATGAACTTTATGTCCTCAACGACGAAATCAATGCTCGGATCCACCAGCGCGACCTGCAGAATCTTGCCCGTGCGTTTGACGGGCAGCGCCTGATATTTCTGGACGAACTCGGGCGAGAGCAGTTTGCGCACGACCTCGGGAACCTCGACGCCTTCAAGGTCCATTCTCTGCAAATCATAGTAGCTCGCCAGAAAAGACGCGATCTGCTCCTCCGTGATCACGCCGAGCTTGCACAGCTCCGTGACGACCGAGTTGCCGGAGTCCTTCTGCCGGGATTTGAAAAGCAGATACTGTTCCTGACTGATGAGACTGTTGTTCATCAGCAGGTTTGGAACGCGCGAGTTCATGGGGCCGTCGATCCGTTTCCGTTATCAAACGTCATTGGCATCCTGCAATTGATCCGCTCCAGACTTTGCAAATCGCATACCACGGAGCGGTAGCGCGCGGGATTCTGCAAGGGCGCTGCGAAGGGGAAACGTGCTTCAAAGACGATGCGCTGAGAGGGGCGCGTGCGAGAGCGGTGTGCGAGTGGAAGGGCAAACAACGAAAAACCCGGCCATAGGGCCGGGTTTTGTGCGAGAGGTCGCTGTAACGTCTGCTAACCGCTGTGCCTGATCACGAGGATGTCGCCGTCTTTCACCGGGTACTCCTTGCCTTCGAGCCGTAGCAGGCCCTTGGCCTTGCAGCCGGGGTAACCCCCTTCCCGTACGAAGTCATCGAAGTGGACGACTTCGGCCCGTATGAAACCCTTTGCGAGGTCGGTATGAATCACTCCGGCGGCTTCCTGCGCGGTGTCGCCCTTGTGGATCGGCCAGGCGCGGGACTCTTTGTCACCGGTGGTGAGGAAGCTCTGCAGGCCGAGCAGATCGAAGCTGGCACGGAGCACGCGGTCGCGGGCGAGTTCGGTGACGCCGAGATCGGACATGAAGGCTTCCTGCTCATCGCGGGGCAGGCGGGCGATGTCTCCTTCGAGGGCGGCGGAGAGAGCGATGACCTGAATGTGATAGTGTTTGAGGTCGTCGCCCAGCTTGTGGAGATCGGTGGACGCGAGCATGTCTTCGGCGGCATTGACCACGGCCAGCAGCGGTTTTTCGGAGAGAAACTGAAAGCCGCGCAGAGCCTTCTGCTCATTGTGCTCGAGTTCGAGAATCCGTAGAGGTTTGCCTTCACCGAGGTGAGCATGGGCCTTGGTGAGCAGGTCCAATTCGGCCTTCTCTTCGGGCAGCGGGGCTTTGACGCGGCGCTGTTTCTGCAAGCGTTCGAGGCGGTTCTCGAGAATGATCATGTCGGCGAGGACAAGTTCATCCTGCACGGCGATGATGTCCCGCAGCGGATTAACGCCGCCGGGCTGGTCCTCGGCGCCGAAGGCCCGCACGACGAGCAGCAAGGCATCGGTGGTCTTGATGCCGCCGTCCATGGCGGCGCGGAACCAGTCGGTCTTGGATGCTCCGGCTTCGAGGGCAGGAGTGTCCACATACTCGACGGTGACATAGATGCTCTTTTTGGAGCTGGACATTTCGGAGAGCTTGTCCACGCGGGCATCGGGCACGTGCGTAACGCCGTGCTGGACTTCATGCTTGAAGGCATCTTCCGGCTTGGGGATGGTGCCGGTGAGCAGGTGAAACGTGGTGGTTTTGCCGGACCGCGCGGGGCCGATGATACCGATATTCATAAGAAAGGATGAGGGATGAAGGATGAAGGATGAAAGAAAGGCCCTCTGAAAAGGCTGAAATGAAGAAGGCTATTGGACTTGACTCATGGTGCGAAAAAAAGGCGCGCGAAAATATTTTTTACCAAACGAACTGGGTTACTTATTGATTTTGTTGTTAGTGCGGTTATTTTTAGAGGCGCAAATTGCGTAAATCATGCATCTGCCGCGTATTAAGATTTTCGGGGGATGGGGAAAGGCGTTTGGTAATATATGAACATTTGTACCGGAAGTCAAATTGAGGTGGAGTTGGAAAATAGGGAATTAGGAATTGCGAAATGGGAAATTTGAAATGGAAATAGGAAAAGGGAGGCCGAGCGGGGTTTCGGCGAGTGTGTTTTTTGTGCGGGCGGGTCTGAGATCCGCCCCTCCGACAACCGCCGAATGGGCGGTTAGAGTGCAGCGGGTTAACGCAGCAACACCAGTTTGCGAATTTGGGATGATTCTCCAGATTGCAGTTTGGCAAAGTAGATGCCCGAGGACAGGGTCGTAGCATCAAAGCGGTGCTGATGCTCTCCGGCAGTCATTCGTCCCAAGTTTTGCTGATAGACGCTGCGCCCCAGCACATCAAACACCTCCAGCGTCACCTCGGAGGATGCGGGCAGCGTGAAGGAAAGCGTGGTGGTGGGGTTGAAGGGATTGGGGAAGCAGGAAAGGCTGAAGGATGAAGGCGGAAGGATGAAGGACGGCGGTGCGGCATCCGCTGAGTCGTGCAGATCGAAGCAGGCCAGCCACGTATAATCCCCTTCGCGTGGACCGGGCATGAGAGCATTCGGCGTGGTGGGAAAATCTGGCGACCATGTTGCGCCTGCGAACCAGACATGTCGCAAATCATGCAGGGCTATGCTTTGTTCATAGCACGGTTCATCGCCATTGCTGCCACTGAGATATGTACTATAGAGGAGCGTTGACAAATCCGCAGATAACCGTGCGACATACAAATCAAGCGCGGCTTCATACTCGCCGGGGTGGTACGTGCGCTGGTAAGCGTCTGGCGAAAGCGGGAAGTTGGCGCTGCGTGTGCATCCGGTTATGAGGACGGACCTGTCCGCAGCCGCGGCAATTGACGGTCCGCCTTCCATGCCTGAGCCTCCCAAAAAAGTTCCTGCGATTAGTGTTGAAGGCAAGGCAACCTCGATCACAAAGGCGTCGAATTGGGAATCAGGAGCCGACTGATACCCCCCGCTTGGCATGGCAAAACCGGGAGCGGCTGCCCAAGAGACGCCAGCCAGCAAGACATGAGAACTGTCCAACGCCTGAACCTGGTAAACTTGATCGCCGCTTCGCGGGATTTGGTTGCCGAAGTATGAGGCATATTCAACCGTCGGAGGCCGCATACGGAGACGCGCAAAGAAAGGTGGTGTCTGCGCGACGAATCCAGGAAAGAGAGCATCGGGCGTGACCGGCAGACCCGATGAATCACTCTGCCCGCAAAGCCAGACCGCACCGCCGGGCTGTGCAAAGGGGATGGGATAGTTAACGGGAAAATACGACGAAAACAACACCTGCATTTGATGCAGATCGAAAGCCGCCAATATGGACGCATCGCTTCCATGTGGCGTCGTATAGAGCGCATTCTCCGTTAGCGGAAAGTCCTGAGACTGGGACAGCGCGGTAATGTAGAGGATTCCGTCCGGGCCAAGACTGCTCACCGCATTATCTTCTCTGCTACTGCCCCCCCAATATGATCCCCAAAGAAGCTGACCGCCATCAGCAGACAATGCTGCCAGCCCAATATCGCTGTTACCGCCCAATGTGGTGTCAAAGCCGTTGGCGGTCACCGGCCAATTGTTCCATACTTCGCTGCCGACCAGCACCAACGATTGATCTGTGTCCAAAGATAGCGTCACCTTAAAGGCTCCGCCACAATACGTGGAAAAGCGCAGCGAGTCTCCGCCGGGACTGAATTTGGTGACGAATCCGTTCTGGCCGACCCAGTGGTCTTCATAGACTCCCGGCGTCGTAGGAAAGTTGTGCGACTCGGTGCTACCAGCCACAATCGGGCACTCCGCAGAATCCAACGTCACCACGCCCGGGTTATCAAATCCCCCCGTGCCCCAAAAGGTACTGTAGATAAGTTCCGGATCAATCACTACCTCATTTGTCGCATCGTATGGCCCTAACACAAACTGGTAACCATCCTCAGCGGTCAGTTCATAGCGGCAGGGGATTTCGGTCTGGGTGTGGTTAATGTTCTGATAGGCAAAGGGGGCTTGTTCCTTGACTGTACCCAGCGACGTGGACAAGAGCAAACTGCCGTTTGCATCTACGGCGATGGGGGTGTCCTGGCCTTCGTAGCGGAGCTGGATCTGATTGGGATCGGCACCGGGGTGAAGGTGGTAGACGGTTTCGATGCCGACGGGCGCACCGACGGGCACACCGACGGGCACACTGCTGTGTGCCCCTACGGAATTGGCATTCATATTCATATTGATATGGATGCGGTACTGGACGTCGATTCCCGGCCAGACGTCTTTGGCGGTGACGGTGCGATAGTGGCCCACACGGGATCGCCACTTGCAGCTATCCTTGGACAGGAAGTAGTTGCTGTAGCTGGGGAGTTTGTCTTCGCCGGTTAAGATGGGGGTGGGGTTGGCGCTCTGGTAGGATAGGCGGAGGACGTGACCTTTTACTGTGCGTGGTGTAGGCGAGTCCCCGAGAGATCCTGCATCCCGCAGACGGGCTGCAGGATGACAAGTGAAAGGGTAACGGTCTGCAGGTCGAAGACTCCGGTGGAGTCCACGGACTCTAACGAGATGACAAGATAAGG
>DASXUQ010000015.1 GCA_036504735.1 bacterium | reverse complement strand
CCCCCCCCCCCCCCCCGGTCTTAGACCGGCCCCTACCGTTGCTCGGCGGTCCGTGAGAAGCGGGCGGATTGCGCGTGTCGCTGCTTCGCCGTTGTCAGATTCTCTGCTTAACCCGCCCCTACAAACCTCAAGATGTTGCGGCGACGCGGGCCGATGCAATCGGCCCCTACGATGGTTCGGTCGGTTCGGGCAAAGGCGTTTTGGCCTTTCGTGGTTCCTTCACCACAATGGTTTCGGCAATGCGGTCGTGGACGGTTTGGCGGTTGGGGTGAATGAAGAACTGGACGAAACCGAAACCGCCCTCGAGGACAGACGCGCCATAGCCAAGGGCGCGTTCGAGGGCATGCCAGAAGGAGATGTGCTTGTGCGTAAGCGAGACCACACGAATGTGCATCAGGCGCTTGCCCACCGTCCGGCCATTGCCCCAGTAGAGCGCCAAGGCAAAATAGAGCACGGTCGGAATCAGGCCCCAACTGTGAAAGGGGTTGATCTCGAGTTTCACATCTTGGTTCGGTTTCAGAAGTTGATCCAGATTTTTCAGGATTTCCTGAATGCCCGCGAACGGAATCACGATGACCAGATCCATCGCGAAGGCCGCCAGCCGGCTCCAAAAGCCGGCCAGCGGCACTCCGACGAGTGAATTCACATGTTCGGTGGCCACAGGCTGATAGGTGCGCGGCGCTTTTGAGCGCATAGAGGTGCCTGTCGGTAAATGAGTGGCTTACTTCTTTTTGTTTTCGTCCACGACTTCATACTCGGCATCTTCAACATGACCCGGTCCCCCTTGCGGACTGCCATCACCGGCAGGTCCCTGTCCAGGAGTGGGTTCTGGGCCTTGCTGGGCTTCAGGCTGCGGCGCTCCCTGCTGCGCGTAGAGCTTGGGTCCGATCTCCGCCCAGATTTGAGTCAGAGCATCGCTGGAGGATTTGATCTCGCCCATGTCGCTGGCACGAAGTGCCGTCTTAACACGATCCACTGCGGCCTGCAGCCGGGCCTTATCGTCGCCGGTGATCTTCTCTTCGAGTTCCTTCATCTGGCGCTCAGTCTGGAAGACCATGGCATCGGCGGAGTTGCGCACGTCGGCTTCTTCGCGCCGCTTGACGTCCTCGCCCTCGTGAGACTTGGCGTCCTTCTTCATGCGCTCCACTTCTTCCTTGGACAGACCGGAACTGGCCGTAATCTTGATGGACTGCTCGCGGTTGGTGGCCTTATCTTTGGCTGCCACTTGCAGAATGCCGTTGGCGTCAATATCAAAGGTCACTTCCACCTGCGGAATGCCGCGCGGTGCGGGCGGCAGACCGTCCAGCGTAAAGCGGCCGATAGTCTTGTTGTCCACCGCCATGGGGCGTTCCCCTTGCAGCACGTGGATTTCCACCGACGGCTGATTGTCCGACGCCGTGGAGAAGACCTCCGTGCGGCGCGTGGGAATGGTGGTGTTGGAGTCAATCAGCTTGGTCATCACGCCGCCCAGTGTCTCGATGCCGAGGGATAGCGGAGTGACGTCGAGCAGCAGCACGTCCTTGACGTCGCCGGCCAGAATACCGCCCTGAATGGCCGCGCCGATGGCTACCACTTCATCGGGATTCACGCCGCGATGCGGCTCTTTGCCGAAGAACTCGCGCACGAGGTCCACGATGCGCGGCATCCGCGTCGCGCCGCCGACCATGATGATCTCATTGATGTCGGAGGGCTTCAGACCTGCATCATTCAACGCCCGGCGGCAGGGTTCAATCGTACGCTGCGCGAGGTCTTCGGTCAGTTCCTGAAACCTGGCGCGGGTGATGGTCATGTCCAGATGCTTCGGACCTTCGGCAGTCGCCGTAATGAACGGCAGATTCACCTGCGTCTGCGTGGCGCCGGACAGCTCGATCTTAGCTTTCTCCGCCGCTTCCTTCAGGCGCTGCAACGCCATGGGATCCTTGCGCAGATCAATGCCTTCGTTCTTCTTGAACTCGTCGGCCAGATAGTCAATCAGGCGCGAGTCCCAATCGTCGCCGCCAAGATGAGTGTCGCCGTTGGTGGACTTCACTTCGAAGACACCCTGCCCCAGATCGAGCACCGACACATCGAAGGTGCCGCCGCCAAGGTCATAGACGGCGACGACTTCATCCTTCTTCTTGTCCAGACCGTAAGCCAGCGAGGCCGCGGTGGGCTCGTTGATGATGCGCAGGACTTCGAGACCCGCGATGTCACCGGCGTCTTTGGTGGCCTGACGCTGGGTGTCGTTGAAGTACGCGGGCACCGTGACCACGGCCTTGGTGATCTTTTCGCCGAGGTAATCTTCGGCGGTCTGCCGCATTTTCTGCAGGATCATCGCCGAAATTTCCGGCGGGCTGTAATTCTTGTCGTCAATCTTGACCTTCGCCTGGCCGCCGTCGCTGACGACGTCGTAAGGCACGCGCTTCATCTCTTCGGAGACTTCTTCATAGCGCCGGCCCATGAAACGCTTGATGGAATATACGGTCCGCTTCGGATTGGTAATCGCCTGCCGTTTGGCAGCGGCACCCACCAACCGCTCGCCCGTCTTGGTGAACGCCACGACCGAGGGTGTGGTCCGCGCGCCTTCCGGATTCGGAATGACGATCGGTTCTCCGTTTTCCACCACGGCCACACAAGAGTTGGTCGTTCCCAAGTCAATGCCAATAATTCGAGACATTCAGAACTCCGTTCTATTCTCAGGGTTTGTTGATCTCACTGGGTATATCAGCCTATAGAAATTACAAAATGGACCATGCAAACGCCGATCCATTCTTGTAACACTCATACTATAATCTACTTACGCATTACATACGCTATATCTATCTCGCGGAATTCTGCCAGAATGGCAGAGTCTCTACTTAATCCTCCGCCACATGTGCCATGCTGACGCACTCTGCCTCTCAGGAGCAAAAATGGAAGCCAAAGATAGCATCAATTCCACCTCAGCATGGGTGGCGCCAAGGTTCACCGCACCCCGCAAATGGCTGTGTAGCTGGCGGGGAAAGCCCTGCACCACCAAGAGCGCGACTTCGATCAGTTCGCGCCAGTGAGATGGCAAGCCTGGGCGGGATAGTACCAAACCATAGCCGACCAGCACTGTCCAAACGGACAACTCCGGAGAAGCAGCGGTCAGGTTCTCCCGCAGCTTGCTCGTATTCTCACGGTAGACCGAGGTCTGAAGTTCCTTACCGCGCTCCAGCCAAAATGGCGCATCAAGCCGCACCAACTCGGGCTCTTCGGCAGGCAAGCCGTCACCAAGGACATCGCGGATCTGGAAGGTGGCTTCGAGTGATGCCTGAAAGCCGGCAAGCAAAAAAAGTTGCAGCGCCGTCTCGCGCAGGGCCTCCCGGGGGAAGCCGCGCGCGTGATAACGCTGCAACAAAGTTACCGCCTGCGAATCCTGCGGCGAGAGCCACAGCACCGAAAGCGCGGACAGAAGGATGAGCGGCTCATGCTGGGGATGTTCTGCGGCCAGCGCCATCACGCGCTCCGCACAATCCTCGCCAATCAACTGGTGATCCGCTTCTTCTCAACGTAAATCGGCTGCCAGCCCTTCTCCGTCATGACGGCCATGCCGGAAGGAATCATGCCTTCGGGTACCGGCGTGTCCAGAGTCTCAATTTGCGGCCGCCGGATCTGATCCAGCAGAGCGACAGGTCTCGGCACCGCTCCACCCGGCTGGGGTGGTCGGACACCGGGCACCATGCCGGGTTTGCCGGTTTTTTGAGCCGCGCGCTCCCGCGCACCGACGGGATCAATGCCGTGCGCCTGACGGAGCTTGTCCATCTTTGCGCTGATCGCCTTACGGGTGACGCCAAACCGGTCGGCCAGTTCGGCCATCGGCACTTTACCGTAATTATCGAGCAGAAACTTCTCTTCTGCCGCAGTCCACTTCTTCGCCATAAGTTTATCTTGCTCCTCTTGAACGATTCAACATCACGTCCGCCGGCGCTCCATGTCTTAGCGCAGCAGAAGCATTTTGCGCGCGAGCGTTGTGCCCGAGGTTGTCAGGCGGCAGTAATAGACGCCACTGCTGGCGCCGCTGCCGTCATCCATCAGTCCCTTCCACATCACGCGGTGCGCCCCCGCATTCAAGTCTCCTTGAACCAGCGTCGCCACGCGGCGGCCCAGCACATTGAAGACTTCGAGCTTCACGTAGCCCGCTTTGGGCAGCGCAAACTCGATGGTAGTCTCGGGATTGAAAGGATTGGGGAAATTCTGCGCGAGGTTCAGGTCCGCCGGTTTGGCCTCATGGCGAGGATCGGCGGCGTTGGTCCCGCGTACAAGGTGAATCACTTTCTGGTAAGCCAGCACGTTATCGCCCGTGATGGTCACCGTCATGGTGTCCGTCGAGTCCGGATTGATCGGGAAGGTCATGGAGGATTGAGCCGGCGGCATCCAGAAGGTGTTTGCCGTGCTGTCATTCATCCAGATCGTCACATTCAGACTCTCGGCAGGCACCGCCGACATATTCGCAACGTTTACCAGAATCGTGGACGGCGCTCCGAAGGTCGCGGTATCCGGCATCGTTACCTGAAGGCGGACAGGTGTCCGTGTAAACACCTGCAGCGACGGATCACTTTCCACATGGTACTGTCGCATCAGCGTGTTGGTAATTTCCAGCACGTCGTTGTCAATCAAAAAGGCCGACATGACTGCCCAGGACATCATCTTGCCGGCGGCAAGTCCGGACGACAGATTCAGATTGCCATAATCGAACCAGGCGCGGTATATGGACGAGTCCAGGCAGTTGTTGAAGATCGTGTGGGTGTTCCAGCAGGGACCGATGAAGCCCACTGCGCCATACGGCTGGGTAATGGTACCGCCCAGCATGAAGCGCTCTCCGAAGCCGGCATTGTCCGTGGGAGTATTAAAAATTCCCGTACCGCATCCAATGCCCGTCACAATCGGCAGCCGGCCAGCGTTGGTGAGCACGTCGATGTCCTGCAAATAGAAGTCGATGCCGTACCAGCCGAAGTCCCAGCCTTCACCGCGATAGTTGACAAAGGCGCGGCCCAGATTGATATCGGATATCATGTTCGCGCCATGACTGTGACCGTAGATCGAATCCACGGCCGTGGCGCCGTGTGCCACCATGATGTCGCGCGTGCGGGCCACCGTCTGCCACTGGGTAATATCCTGATCGTCCGCGGCCACCGTAGCCTTGGTAAAGCGGAGAGAGTCGATGATGAAACTGTTCTTCTCGTGCTGGATCGTGCGGCTGACGATCTTCATCACGTCCTGCGACGTGTTAGCTACCCAGCGTCCAAGGAACAGATCAGGGAACAGATCCGTGCCTTCTACAGCCGAGAAATAGGCCTCGTTGGTGTACAACCCCGGATCGCTGGCATTGTTGAACTCCGTCATCGGATCCGGTGTGTAGAGCATATCGACCGGCAGTTTGCCTTCGTCTCCGACCAATATGACAAAGTCAATGCGGGGGTCGGACGTGGCCATTTCCGACTGGATCCGGTTGCGCACGGCGAGCTGCGAGACATTCGACCCCATGGAACTCTTGGGCACCACGGTGACCTTGAACCCGCGCTGTTCCTTCCAGCGCACAAAATCCGCTACCGCCGGCAAGAAGTTGCTTCCCGTTGCGTCCGGAACGATCATCAAGATGTGGGATTGCGCGCCGGTCATGATATTGGGAATGTACTCCCAATTCGTCACAAGCGTCTGAAACATCCGCTGCCACGGGCGGGAAAACGCCATGCGCGGCGTACTCACCGGATTCTCACCGGTGGTGGTATCCATGGCAACGCGCAGAATCGCGTGCTGCAGAACGTCACAGGTGCTGGCCTGATTGGTATAGGTCAGCGGCCGGATCGTCAATGGCACCACCCGCACCCCGCCCATGATCCCGACATGTCCGACCATCACATGGGAGTGGTCGTTGTTGTTGATCAAGCTGGCGGGCTGGGCCTGAAAGGTGGTATCATCCCAGGTTTCAAACGTGACAACCGGATTGCCCGATCCGGGCAGGGCGACGTAAATCGTCAACCGGGGAAGCCGCAAACCGGTGGCATTGAGTTCGCCCCACGTCCCGGGAAAGCGACCGGTGAAATTGATGGATCCGCTGTGGGGAATACGTTCCATCAGCAGATCCAGCCGGATCACCGAATCGGACTCCAGAACCGAGATCGTCGGCGAGTACCGCGTATTCGGGTACATGCCAAACGGGGGAGAATCAGGCACCGCCAACACACTTGGGGCAAAACAGACCAGGCAAACAAGTGCGAGCCACAGGAAACTTCTAAAGCTGCAAATCATTGTTGTTCTCCTTTCCGCGGCCAAACAGACAGATGAATCCTTCTCGTTGAGAAAAACAGCGTCCGCGATCACAATGGGCATGAAGTTACCTCCCCATTAAGGATCACCAAACAATCGGGCTATTCAGGGTCTCTCTGCTTAATTACACCCCATATTGTCAGCGGAAGTTGCCGCCAGAGCGGGAATCGCGCACATCCATTGCCGGAAATCGCCGGAGCAGCAAAGTCCGCCGCCGATCACCGCAATTCACATTAGATTTTGTTAATCAGCAGCTTATGCGGAGGATTTGCGACCGGAATCTCCACTATTCTCTGTCCGCTAATATAGACTATATTTGTACCCAAGTCAAGGGATTCTTGAGGCTTGAAAAAATCCGTCCTCCCTCCTTACGGCTGCAAGGCTGCAGAAAGGGAGATGGGATCCTCAATCAGGTGCTTCCGCGCAAGCTTCACCATGCCAAAGGCCAACCAGCCATAGGTAGCCACCAACACCACGGGAGCCGCCCAAAGCCCGGTCATCGGCAGCAAGACCAGATTGGCCGCTATGTTGAATAGAAGACCGATGGCCAGAATCGGCAGAATGCGTGACGGCTTACCAATGCCCGCCACGGCATTGGCCAGAATACTGTATACAGGTTCAAGGAAACTCGCCATGATGAGTACCCGGAAAAAGGGGATCGCCGGGATATACTTGGCTCCAAGCACCAGCGGAAAGATGACCGGCGCAGCGAACCACATGACCACATTGGCTGCCGTCAGGAATCCGGTGACATATTGAAGCACCATCCGCAACCGTTTGCGGAGCAACTTAATCTGATTGCTGGCTCCCAGGCGCGATGCGCTGGGCAGCACAAGAAAGTTCACCGATTGGGACAGCAGCGTGTACATTCTGAGCAGCGTTCGAGCCGCGATATAGGGTGCAATGGCCGCCGGCTGAAAGAAAATGCCTACCAGCAGCGCATCACCCTGTTGCAGGAAGATCTCGCCCAGCGCGTGCATGCCGATCCACTTTCCAAGATGGAAGATCCCCTTCCAGTCCCCGTGCCGTCCAGGATGCAGCAAACAGGGTTCAAAAGCCACACCGATCAAGGCAGACAGAGCCGCCGACGCGAGGTTCATGATCATCACCGCTTCGGCGGTGCGCAATTGGCTGAAGTAAGTGAGGGCGATGAATCCCGCGAGGCTGCCCACAAAGTAACCGGCCTCAATCGTGAACGCCACCCAGACCCTGCCCGCCGCCTGCGCAAGGGCAATCGCAATATCGCGCGGCACCAGCACCAGCAGCATCAGAGCCGTGAAGACCGCCAACTCATGACTGACATTCAACAGCGGCAACAGAATCAGCGCCACGATACCGCCAAGCAGGGCGGTGGCCAAATTAAGCCAGAAGGACGGCGCCAATAAATGACCGCGTTCACCCTTGGCCGCGTGGATCACCAGCGGCATAGTCCACAGCCCGCGGGACAACCCGGCGACGACATTCATGTACGCGATGGCCATGCCGTACTGGCCGAAGTCTCCGGTCGGGATCGCCCGGACCACAAGCAGCACAAGCCCCACACCATAGAGTGCGGGGAGTGCTTTGACCGCCAGGGAACCGCCCGCGCGCTGAATTAAAGACGCCAAACGGCCGGCTCCACTAAGGTA
Organism: bacterium; assembly: GCA_036504735.1. Classification (NCBI taxonomy): domain Bacteria; species bacterium. Next base: position 44,670 of record DASXUQ010000015.1, on the reverse strand, counting down.
CTATCGGGCCGCAAAGGCCGCCAGAAGAGACAGGTCATACGGAATGGTCACGGAATTTCAATGGGCAGAACCGCCTGAACGAACTCGCGCTGCTGAACGAAATGGGACAGATATGTCAGTGCGCGGCTCATTTCACGGGCATCCGGCGTCAGCAGCCAGGCTTCACGTATACTGCGCACCGTCATGTCAAACTGCCCGATGATAAAACTCACAATATCCTTCTCGCGCGGATAGTACCGAACCCGGACCGTCTGGCCCTGCACATGGCCGAACTCCTTGGCGCGCTCGATGGCGACATCGAGCCCCCCAAGTTCATCCACCAGTCTGTATTCCAGCGCCTGATTGCCGGTCCAAACCCGGCCCTCCGCCACCGCGGCGACCGAGTCCACAGACATATTGCGTCCTTCGGCGACATGGGTTACAAACTCGTCGTAGATGCCCTTCATGTAGTCGAGAAGCACGGCCTTCTGCGGTTCGGTCAGCCCCTTGTCGGGCCGGAAGTAGAAGTACCATTTGCCCTTTTCCACGGTCTCGACGCGCGCGGCGATCTTCTTATACAGCCCCTCGGCGGTCGGAAACAGACTGACCACACCGATAGAACCGGTAATGGTGTTGGGTTGGGCGATAATACGATTGCCCGCGCATGAGATATAGTACCCGCCCGAGGCCGCCACATTTCCCATGGAGACGATGACAGGTTTCTTCTCTTTAAGGCGTTTGACTTCCCGCAGAATCAGGTCTGACGCCAGCGCCGAGCCACCGGGAGAATTGACGCGCAGCACCACGGCCGCCACATCGTCATCCCTGCGCAGATCCCGCAGTTGCTTGATGAACGCATCCGGGGTGATGCCATCATCAAGGCTAAGGGAGTTGTCATTGGATGAGTTGTAATTGATCTCTCCCTCGGCGAACAAGACGGCGATCTCTTTGGAGCCCTCTGTCTTGGCGGAGGCTACCTTGTTGTAACGCGACGGGGTTACGGTATGCAGATCTTTGTCGCCGCTCAGTTTGTCCTTCAGATCCTGCCAGTCCAGGGTCAGGTCGACAAATCCCTTGTCCTTGGCCTCTTGACCGACAAGGAACAATTTGCGGCCATTCAGCAGTTCATCGTTTACGGTTGCTGCCGAGAGGGATGGCCGCGCCGCCACGATTTCCGTGGTGTAGGTCTGATAGAGATCATCCAATAGGGTCTGCAAACTCTTGCGCAGCGGCACGGACATACTGTCCTGCGACAGGTTCTCGTAGGCGCCTTTGTACTGCCCAATGTGCAGGGTATGGAAGATTATGCCGACTTTTTCAAATGTCTTGCCCAGATAGGTGCTCTCGATTCCCAGCCCGAGCATAGCCAGACCGCCCGAGCGCGTGGGGGTCAGCGAGATGGTATCGGCAACGGATGCAAGATAGTAATCGCGGTCGGTGGCAACTTCTAAATGCGCATAAACGGGTTTCTTAGATTTTTTGAATTCGAGGAGTGCGTTCCGTAATTCGCGAATTTCGGCAAAGCCGCCGATGGCGGTTGGCCGAATAATGACCCCGGAGATCCTTGAATCGCTGGCTGCACTGTGCAGTGCCTTCAAGGCATCGGCGATGGTGGTCTGTTTCGAGCCGCCGAGAAAGGCAAACTGCGGTGCCGTGGAGTATTCCGGAATGGTCCCCGTGCATTCGAGCAGGAGATAGCTGTGGTCTTTGACCGTTACTTTGTGTGTTCCGGACATTGCCACGGTGGACACCAGGATTCCGGTACCGATGAAGCCCAGCAGCACAAAAACGCCGAATGCGACGAGTATCCAACAACAGGCTTTGTTTTTCATGTCTTTATCGTTCCGCTCTGGCAGATAACCGAACCCTCTGCCGGTGAGATGCTGATCCAGTTTGATCTTGGGGCCGCGTTTGCATTCCCCCGTTCAAATTGTTAGATTACCAAAGCTCGGCGAATGTTTCAAATGGCTTGGGGAGCGACGAAACTTTATCATTCACGCTTTTTCGGACATTCGCGGAGTCCGGCACGGAGTTTCAAGGTACAGGGTTTGCACGGATGGTCTTGATGCGTCAGGGACAAAAACGAAACGGGAAGGCCTGTTGAAGAACGAGCGCTTTATTCTGGCCGTGACGATTGCCGGTGTACTGGCCATCTATACCGCGTTGGTGTTCGCGTTCTTTTCTTCCGAAGGCGAATCGCGGCAATTCTACATGTTCCTGCTGGGGATGCCCTTTGCCATGGTGCTGGTGATCTTCCCCCGCGCCACGCTGATTGTGCTGGCCCTCGGCGCCTATTCTTTCCGCTGGCTGTATGACACCGTCCACGCCCTTCCCCGTGAAGCGACCTGGATGGTGGACATTTTGATTATGGTGCTGGTGGCCCGGGCGCTGCTGATGATGCCCGCGCAAAAGGAGCGGATCGGCGGGGTCATTAAATATGTGTTCGTCCTGATCGCATTCGCCGTGCTCTCGACCATCATCAACCGAAACGGGCAGGTGACGTTCCTTGCCGGAATGCGGATCGGGTTCCGCTATGTGCTGCTGTTTGTGGCGGCGGCCAACATGAACGTCAGCATAAAGTGGCTGCGCAATTACATTCTTTTTCTCTTCGCCATCGCCGCCGTGCAGTTGCCGGTGATCGTCAGCCAGTTTCAGGACATCGGCTGGACGGATCTGGACCGCATGAGCGGCACCTTCGGCTACGGCGAGACTCCGGGAATCGGACTGTTTCTGCTGATTCTCGACGCCTATCTGCTATCGAAGATGATCGAGGAGAGCAAGTTCCGATTATCTTATGTGGTGATTATCTTCGCCCTGAGCACCATGCCGATTTTCGGAGAGGTGAAGTTCTACTTCCTCTTCCTGCCGGTGCTGCTGGTGTTCCTGGTGCGCAATGAAGTGCTTCGCCGTCCCGCGGTAGCGGCGCTGGTCGTGGTGGCCGGCCTGTCGGTTGTGCTCGCCGCCAATTTCTTTGTGGTCAAATCGGGAGCATGGGTCTCGGGAAATAACCCGCTGACGCTGGTCACCAAGCTTCCAGAAAAATTCAATGAAGAAGTGCAGAAGGGCGAGCAGTACGGCTACAATGAGCGCGGCTATCAGTATGTATCATCCATCCGGCTGGCGGCGGCATCGTGGCGGACCGTCATCTTCGGCAATGGACCTGGGTCGATCACCGATTCGTACATCTCCGAGAATCACTCCTCGAAGTTGGCCTATTACTCCCAGTGGGGACTGACATCGCTGCGCGCGCTGTCGATCGTCTGGCTGCTCATCGAATATGGCTACGTCGGCGTGGCCATGATTCTGTTTCTGATCTATTGGATCTACCGGCGCGGCGCCTATTTGCGAAAATCACAGGATCTCGAAACTCGCGTACTCGGACGCCTGCTGGAATGCCTCGCGCTGCTCTATGGAGTGTGGCAGTTCTATGAGTCCGCGTGGCAGGCGGATGCCATGAGCTTTTCGTTCTGGCCGCTGGCCGGGCTGCTGGTCGGTCTGAGCTACCGCGAAGAAGCCCGACAGAGAGCGCAGGCATTGGCCGACATCCGCACGGCAGCTCTGCAATCCGCTACGGCGTAGGTGCAGACCTAAGGCGCTGTTCCGGCCCGCCATTACCGTGTTATCTGACGAAGCCCGCCCGAAAGAGGCGGGCTTTCTCATGAGTCCAAAGAACAGCAAAACCCGATACCAGGGATGTATCGGGTTATGGTGACCCCACGGAGAATCGAACTCCGATTGCGAGAATGAAAATCTCGAGTCCTAACCGTTAGACGATGGGGCCGTCTGGTGCGCAGAAATGCAAGGCAAAACCGTTGCGTCGCTACATCCGTTATGGTTTGACCATGTATGCAAGGGAGCCGCCGGGCACCGAATACACTTTGTGAGTCTTGGACAACTCGCAAAGCCAGCGGGAGACGCCGTTCATACCGCTCCGTCCGAAATCGTGCCAGGCAATGACACCTTGGGGACGGCAACAGGCAAGTGCATTCAGCGTGTCCGACCGTACATAGTCGTAGGAATGAGCACCGTCAATAAAGAATAGATCTACATTGCCGTGATACGGCGAATAATCAAAGGTCGCGCTGTCACCCTGAAGGCAGGTAATCTTCCGGGCAACAGGATGACTCTCGAAGCAATACCTGGTCACTCCGGCATGAGTCCGAGTGTGCTCCTCGTCCACCACTGAGCGCCTCATGCTGGGAGCCACTGAGCCGTCCCGCGGCAGATCGAGGGTATAGATGCGGGATTCGTCGGGGGTATTCAAGGCGAACTGAAAGGCGGAATAGCCGTGGAGGGTGCCGATTTCGAACACCACTTTGGGCTTAATCAGCCGGCAGATCAACGAGAGGCTGACGATGTCCACCCAATCCGAGGGAATTGTCCAGAACCAGGAGAGACCGGATTCGAGGCTGCCGAACTGAACCTGTTCGACATCGCCGGTGGACGGCAGGACTTCGAACACATTCTTCTGCGGCAATCCACGACGGTTGCTCATAATCTTCTGCAGAAACACCGCCCACACGACGTAGTTCATCATCTGTCTGGGGTGTCGAACCATCGTCAACGCGGCCAGATTCCCGCCAAAGAGCAAATTGCGCGCAGCAGCCGTCGTCAGTCCAACCAATTGGCCGACTTTCATGACACCCTCCCGCACCGACGATCAGGGGCTAATTCAGCCTAAACCGAACAAAAACCGCCTATCCGTGTCTTGGGTGGCTGACGGGACTTGAACCCGCGACATCCAGATCCACAATCTGGCACTCTAACCAACTGAGCTACAGCCACCATGTCCAGTTGTCGGGCAGTGCGCGGCTTATCATGTAAGATAAGCAGGAACAACCACCCCTACGCACTTTACCCTGGCCGGTCCGCGACGAACCGGAAAGCACGTATTATAAGGACAATTCGCGAGTTTGTCAAGCCGTTATTTGGCCTTCTTCGGGGTACGGGCAGGTTTGGCCTTCGGAGCGCCACCCAGAATGGGCCTCAGGGCATCTTCGATGGTCGGCTGGCCGATCTCCTGCAGATCATATGTAACCCGCAGCATGGGCTGGGAGATTTTGATGAGGCGCGTCAGGTCAATCGGCGTGGCGATAATCACGGCATCCACCTTGGCTTTGCGCACGGTGGCTTCGAGGTCAGCGACTTGTTTGACACCGTAGCCCATAGCGGGAAGCAAGGTGCCGATGCCCGGATAACGCTTGAAGGTCGTATCGATGGAACCCACCGCGAAGGGACGCGGATCCACCAGTTCAGCAGCTCCGAACCGCTTGGCCGCCACAACACCGGCGCCGTATTTCATTTCGCCGTGGGTGCAGGTCGGGCCGTCTTCGATGACCAGAACGCGCTTGCCGCGGATGAGGTCGGGCTTGTCAACGGAGATGGGAGACGCTGCTTCAATAACCATGGCCTTGGGGTTCACCTTGGAAATGGAGGCACGAATCTCGGCCACCTGTTCCGGCGTGGCGGTATCGATCTTGTTGATCACGATGGCGTCGGCCATGCGCATGTTGGATTCGCTGGGATAGTAGCTCAGCTCATTGCCTGCACGCAGCGGATCGGCGACGGTGATAAAGACATCCGGCATGAAGAACGGCATATCGTTGTTGCCGCCGTCCCACAACACGACATCAGCTTCCTTCTCACAGGCGCGAAGAATCGCTTCATAGTCCACACCGGCGTAGACGATGGAACCGCGCTCGATGTGCGGTTCGTACTCTTCCATCTCTTCGATGGTGCACTTATGCGTGGCCAGATCCTTAATGGTGGCAAAGCGCTGCACCGCCTGCTTGGCCAGATCGCCATAGGGCATGGGGTGGCGTACGACGACGACCTGTTTGCCCGCAGCCTTGAAAATCTCGGCAACGCGGCGCGTGGTCTGGGACTTGCCTGCACCGGTGCGCACGGCACACACAGCCACCACGGGCTTCGTGCTTTTCAACATCGTCTTTTCCGCCCCGAGCAGCTTGAAATTTGCCCCGGCGGCATTGACACGGGCAGCCCAATGCATGACATGGTCATATGTCACGTCGCTGTAGCTGAATACCACTTCATCCACATGATGCTTGGCGATCAGGGACAGCAGTTCCGATTCCGCGACAATGGGAATGCCTTTGGGGTAGAGCTTGCCCGCAAGGGAAGCCGGATACTTGCGGCCATCAATGTCGGGGATTTGAGCGGCGGTAAAAGCGATAACGTCATAGGCGTCGTTGTCGCGATAGACCATATTGAAATTATGGAAGTCGCGGCCGGCAGCCCCTTGAATGATCGTAACGATTTTTTTCTGCATGTTCGTCCAGAGCCTATTTCGAAGTTCTTAAACAAAGTTAGACACATAATTTATCGAATTTACCGCTAAAAGTCAATGGGCCTTCCCCGAAGAGCAGCCTTCTCCCCCTACCCCAACGGATACTTTTCCACTAATCCCATGTTATCAGCATGTTAAAAGCAACGAAAACGGGCTCCATGAGAACCCGTTCTGTTCAGCCTTACCACCTTTATTGGCCGGAGCGTTTATGCACGCGACTCGATTTTGAGGGCGGTGACCACATTGCGCAGTCGCCCATCGCTGTCGAATTGTGGGGTTGCGGTGACTTTGACTTTCGCCGCTGTCCCATCTGGCCGATGAACGGTCAGGTCGTAGCGGTTGCGGACTCCTTCGTGTCGAAGCTCGGTTTGAGCCTTGACAAATTCGAAGGACGCCGCATCCAGAAAGTCCCCAAAGCTACGATGGATCAGATCCGGAGCGTTCACACCCAAGAGCCTGCCCGTAGCGGGATTGGCGAACACAAATGTCTCGTCGAGATCCAGCACAGCTATCGGCTCGTCGACATTCTCCACCAGCCAGCGCAGATTCTCCTCACTCTCTTTGAGCAGTTTCTCCGCCTGCTTCCGCTCGGAAATGTCCCGCTGAATCGCCAGGTAACCGAGAATGGCCTCCTGATCGTCGAGGATCGGATTGGCGGACCCCTCGATAGCCAGGAGACGCCCGTCTTTCGTCCTGTTCGTCAATTCGCCCTTCATCACCTGCTTGTTGGTAATCGTATGCCAGAAGTACTCATAGGCGGCAGCATCCATATAGCCGCTTTTGAGGATGCGCGGCGTCGTCTTGTTCACAACATCTTCCCGCGCATAGCCGTACACCCTTGTGAAGGCATCATTGATGAAGGTGATGACTCCCTGAACGTCCGTCATGAACATGGCGTCACCCGACCGCTCCACGGCCTTGCGGAACATCAATAACTCCATGTGCTCCTGCTTGCGCTGCGTAATATCGCGGCAAACCACCTGCACGGCGTCGCGCCCATTATAGCGTGTGAACGTGGCGGCGACATCGACATCCACGACCGTCCGGTCGAGGCGGATGAATTTCTCTTCAGCGGGGGGATCCTCGGGGCTTTCGGGGCTCAGTTTCCGAATACGATCCAGAACATGTGCGCGGCAATCCGGATGAATGACGCTTAGTGCGCGCGTGCCGCAAAGCTCTGATGGATCGGCGGCACCCAGCAATCTGGCTGCTCCGCGGTTGGCGTAGACGACAAGGCCATCCTGATAAATGGCGATGGCATCGGTGGAGAGTTCAACCAGTTGGCGATAGCGTTCTTCGCTTTCACGCAGCGCCGCCTCTGCTCGCTTGTGCTCCCGCAGATCGCGCACTACGGCTCCCACAGCAGGATTGTCATCCGTTCCGGGCTGTCGAATCAGGAAAGTATGAACCTGAACAGGAATGCTGTCACCGCTGTCGCACTGGTGTAATTCGAGTTCACCTTCCCAATGCCCTTCAAGAATCGTCGCCTCCAGCGCCTTGTCCGCCATCCCACGGTTCTCTCCCGCGAAGAAATCCATGATGTTCAGGTGCTGGGTATCGGTATGCGACGTCATTCCGGCCAGACTGAGTCCCGCATCATTAGTATAGATCAACTGTCCGTCCGCGCCATACATGGCGATGCAATCCGAGCTGTTCTCGACGAGCGAGGCCATGGTCTGCCGTTCCTCTTCGACACGCTTGCGCTCGATAATGGTGGCGATTTGGGCGGCGACAGCCGCGAGCACGCTTTCGTGGCTCGCGTCAAACAGACCCTCCATCCCATAGCTCTGTACCACCAGCGCACCTATGGGTCGGGACTGGCTGACCAAGGGGACGCCGAGCCAGGAAAGCGGCGGAGTGCCGCAGCATTCGATTTCGCCCGACCGCAGCATGACGCCGAATTCTTTGACACCGAGGCGTAGCGGCTGCTGGTGCCGGACGATCCACGCCGTGAGCCCGTAGCCCAGCGGCATAGGAGGCGGCGGCGAGTCCTTCGCATCCACAAAATGCGGAAAGCTCAGAGTGTCTGTCAAATCGTCATAGAGAGCCAGATAGTAATTTTCAACGGGAATGACCCGGCCGATCTCCGCAAAGATCCGGCTGATCATCTCCTCGCGGTCCGCCGCAGAGTTGGCGATCTGAAGGACGCGCAGAATGGTTTCGCGCTCGGTTTCGGCCCGTTTGCGCTGGGTAATGTCTCGCACGATGGCCAGTACCATGGGCGCGTCATCCACTTCGATTGGCGCAAGGGAGACTTCGCAGTCCAGCAGTATGCCGTCTTTGCGCCGATGCTGCCAGTAGAAAAACTGTGGTTCACCGCTTTTGGCCTTCTCCACATAGTCGCGGCTTGCCTCCAGCGAACTCCGTCCACCCGGCTGATATTCGGGCGAAAACTCGGCGGGACTATGACCGATCACATCTTCGAGCGAGCAATTCCAGAGTTCGCACGCCTTGCTGTTGCAATCGCGAAAATCATCATTGAGGATAAAGTAACCGTCGCCGGAGCGGTTGAAAATGGTGCGGTACTTCTGCTCGCTCTGCCGCAATGCCTGCTCGATGCGGCGCTGCTGCTCGATGAGCTGGGTCGTCTCCACCTTACGAGCCGCGAGGTCGGAAAACAGTTCAAGATAGAAGAAGGTCTCGGCATTGGGCCGACGGCCATCGACGGGGTCATCACAATTGATACTGCCGATCACTTGCCCCTGGCTGCCGTACAACGGGACGTATGCGAGATCCATAGGATCCCATGTGTCTCCGGGTTGAACGGTGCGCCGTCCCGGCACCACCTGTTCGGGCGAGACCACCTCCTGCAGGCTATCGGCGGAGACAAAGTAGGAGCGGCTGATCTTGAAGCGTTCGACCTCGGGCCCATAGAAACGGGCACGTTCCCGCGGGGGGCGGCGATGCGACTCCAGAAATTCAATATCACTTTCTGAGCAGCCGAAATAGGCGGACTGCACGATGTCCCAATTTTCAAACAGGGTGACGGAGACGGAGCCCCATCCAGCCTGACCCACGGCAGCGGCGATTCTCTGGAGTGCTTCCTTGACGGTCTTCGCCGCCTGCACATCTGTGCCGGCGCGAAGTAATCGAGCCAACTTGTCGCGCGACTCCTCGAGCTGGCGGGCATACTCATCAAGGACCTGCAGCGAGTCGAACCGCTCCTGCTCCTCGGTGACCCGCATCACCTCCATCTCCTCCAGCTCCATGAGCCTTCGTCGGAGTGCCTCGAGTTCTTCCAGTATTTCCGCACTCATCGTGGCTTCTTCAGCCATCGTCTCTTCTCCTGCCCAAGCGGTTGGACTCATCATCATCCATTAACATGTATATCACGAGCGTATCTGCCGAGCGGCAGCAATAGGCAAGATCGGCCCGTTCAGATCGCGTCATGACCGCAAGCGGCCGCGATCCATCCGAGCCTCTATCTTAATTCGCGTAAAATCAGAGGCAAGCAGCGCATGGACGTCGTAACTGTCCCTCCAGTGCAAATCTGATTCCTTTCGAAATATCGAATCGCTCCCTGCTCCTCGCACAACTTTTGTTTGGATCGGGCATTGTGCAACGCCTGCGCATGCGTGAGCATCATGTCCACATTGCAAGCTAAGGAGTTGCTGTAAGTTCTGCATTGACAAGCGCAGGAATTCTGGAGTGATGATTGCTGCATACCTCTCTATTTGATTATGCGGAATAGCGAGCAGTGGTTAACGATGCGCGACATATGCTACGTGTTTTTTCTTCATGGGCAATTTTTGATTGTTCCCCCTCGAGTTTTGGTGTATATTTAGTAGCCTCGTTATAAGCAGGATCAAGATCTAATTTCATAGGTGGCGCATGGTTTTCCGTTCGCTGGCGTCGCACTGAGATTCCGAGAGGCATGGTCGCGTCGGTACGATCCGCGCCGCTCTCCGCGTCGGAAGATTTCTTCGTATCGTTTTGTCGTTGATGATTTTGTACGACACAATGCATCTCTGAGCGACCGTGCCGAGGCAACGCGCAGAGCATCATGGATGTTTTCTACGCATCACTGTTACATCCATTCAACCCTTCGAATCGAAGTTTTATCGCATAGCTGATACGTGATGGACAACTTGGAGGATTTCATGAGTCGGTTTTTCATGCTGTGTCTCTGTATCTGGATCGCCTTCGCATCGTTGACGGCATTCGCCAGCGAAGCACCGGTGGTTCCCCTCGGAACTCTCGACGTTGAACACTCTGAAGCAAATCTGACGGTCTCCCGCACTTCACCTGAACTCACCGCGATTTCTTTGAGTTCGCCGGTCGTGATCACACAAGACCAGATTGTGGACTATCAGTCCTATAAGGTCTTCGGCATTCGCGGAGAGCTTTCCACGACGGTGGAAGGCAGCCCGACGCTGCCGCAGGTCACACGATTCTACCGCATCGCGAATACGGGCGGCGCCGATGTGGTCATCACGAATTCCGACTACGACGTGATGGATAATATCTCGTCATTTCCGGTGCAGCCGGAGGAACCCGGTTTCGGTACGGTCGTACGCGACGAAGCCGTATACAGCAAAGACGGCTGGTACCCGGCGAACGTCGTGGAGATGAGTGATCCGATGATTATGCGCGATTTCCGCATTGTCCGCGTTACGCTTTATCCGGTGCAGGTCAATCCGGTCACGCATCAGGCGCGCATCTACCGCAATCTGAGCGTAAACGTCGTTGCCAACAACCATCCCGGACTCAATGAATTAGTGAATCCTCACCGGCCCTCGGGCGCCTGGGCGTCACGATACCGGGCTCTGATCGCCAATCTCGACGAGAGCGCGCTGGACGATGCGACCACCACGCCCGGCAGCTACCTGATCATCGCGAGCACCAATGCCACGGTGGCTCCGTTTGTGGACAGTCTGGCTCTGTGGAAAACACGCAAGGGCTATAAGGTCGTCGTGGATGCGCGCGCCGCCTGGACCTCCAGCGCGATGATCACGCAGATCCGCAGCGATTACCAGAACTGGGATCCGCCGCTGGAATATGTCGCGTTGATGGGCGATCCATCCGCGGCATTCGGCGTTCCGACCGACGGCAGCAATTATGACCACTCCTTCGGCCTCGGCAACACGGGCGATGATATCGAAGACATCGGCGTGGGACGTCTCAGCGGCAATACCGGCCTGCAGATGACCATCATCAACGCCAAGATTATGGCGTATGAGCGTGATCCCTACATGGCGGACACTACGTGGTATCATAAGGCTTTCCTGTACGCCGGCGTCGGCAACAGTTGCGCCGGAAATTACATTCTGATGAATTGGGGTCAGCAACAGTTCCGCGAAACCACACGCGTCAACAACGCGACGGTTCTGACCACCTCCGGCAGCGTGGATAACACCACGGTGACCACGCAGGTGAACGGCGGCGTAGGCTATTTCATCTGGCGCGGCAGTTGGGTCGGGCAGATGGCCAGCGGTCTGGCCGCGAGCACCACACCGGGCAATCGACTTCCGGTGACGTTCACGGTGACCTGCGGCACAGGCGACTTCGGCAGCGGCACATCTATCTCTGAAGAGTGGCTGGTGGCGGGCAACTCCGCGACCGATTTGCGCGGCGGCGTCTGCGGCATTGGCACGGCCACCCTGAATACCCACAATCCCGAGAATACCTGCCTTGCCAGCGGCCTGCTCTACAATATTACCGACTTGGGCGTCGAGGCCATTGGTGACGCGCTGGCCGGAGCCAAAGCGCAGCTCTATTATACCTACGGCAGCCAGGCCGACCCCTATGGCGGCACGCTGGCCGGAAACTTTACCCGCTATTGCAACCTGATGGGCGAGCCGAGCCTTTCGATGTGGACGGACGCTCCCAAGGTCTTAGCGGTTACCCATCCGACCTCGCTGAATGTCGGCGCGCGCTCGGTGGATGTCACAGTGCGACGCCAAGGGGACAACGCGCCGGTACAGGACGCCCTGGTGGTGTTGTGGAAACGCGGCACGGATTCGACGTGGGTGCGCGGCACAACCGACCTGCAGGGACATATCACCCTCCCGGTGAATGTGCGCCAGACCGGCAGCATGTATTTGACGGTGACCAAACGCAATCACAAGCCGTACCTGTACACCATCAACTGTGCTCAGGCGGCAGTTAATCCGATGCTGTGCACATGGACGGTGGATGATGACAACACCGGCGGCACGCAGGGCAACGGCAATCACCTGATGAACCCGGGCGAGACCATCGACCTGCCGACCTACATTCGCAATTTCGGCAGCAGCGGCACGGCCACAGGCGTCTCGGCGACCTTGACCAGTGACCACGCCGGCGTGACGGTAACCAGTGCCACATCTTCGTATGCCAATATTGCCGCGGGCGACTCGGCGCTCGGCGCTACCCCGTTCCGGATCCACGTCGCTTCGGACTTACAAAACGACGTTCAGGTTCTGCTTACCGTGACGACCACGTCATCTGCCGGGCAGACGGTTGGCGTAATCCCGTTGACTTGTGCGGCTCCCGAAGCATGGTACCAGCGCCAGCATCTTTCCACCAACTTTGATCCCGGCACGAACGTCAATGTGCAGGTGGTCGTGAAGAATCGCGGGACGGTGGCCATGACCGGAGTCAATGCGCACCTCGTGTCGGGGAGTTCCATGGTCACCGCCAGCGATGCCGACGCCTATTTCGGCGACATTGCGGCGGGAGCACTGGATTCCAACACCACGGACGTGTTGACGCTCTATTCCAATCCATTGACCTTCCGCGGCCATCAGGCCCCGATGACTTTGATTCTGACGTCATCCAACGGCTTTGTGGACACCACATCCTTTGTTGTCAGTGTCGGCACGGCGACCGCGGCGGACCCGACCGGACCCGATGCCTACGGCTATTTTGCCTATGACAATACGGATCTGACCTACGATCTGCACCCGACGTACAACTACGTGGACATCTCGTCGACCGGAACGAACCTGAACATCGCCGATCCGGGCGACAAGACCACGCCGACGCCGGTTTACTCCGCCGTGGTACATCTGCCCTTCAGCTTCAAATTCTACGGCCGGGTCTACGATTCACTGACGGTCTGCTCCAACGGCTGGTGCGCCTTCGGCGATCAGTCCTGGTACGACGGCTTCCGCAACTACGCAATTCCGGCGATGCAGGCTCCCGATGCCATGATTGGCCCGTATTGGGACGATCTGCGCACGAGCAACAGCGGCGAAGGAGTGTGGGTGCGCAATGACGCGACCAATCATCGCTACATCGTTCAGTGGAAAGCCGGCGTCGGCGCGAACTATTCGACCCCGCTGGACTTTGAAGTGATCCTCTACGATACGACGTATGCTCCGACCGCGACGGGCGACGGCAAGATTCTCGTGCAGTACAATCAGGTGACAATGAACGTCGCGAACCAGTACAACGACGAAGCGCCGGGCTGCACCATCGGCATTCAAAAGCCGGGAAACACACAGGGACTACAGTACGCCTACGAGAACGTCTATTCGAGCGGCGGCGCCACCGTGCAAAATGGCCGTGCGATTCTGTTTACGACGGAAGGCCTGGGCGCCGCACCGGCGGCCCTGACCTTGCTCTCGCCTGAAGCCAACACGGTCTGGTATCAGAACACGTCCAATACCGTTTCATGGTACGGCGGAAATCACACCGACCATGTGCGCATCGAACTTTCCCGCAGCGGAAACTCCGGCCCGTGGGAGACCGTCACCGCATCCACTCCCAACAACGGCGTGTTTGCCTTCACCCCGAGCGGACCGGTGTCTTCCAACTGCTTCGCGAAAATTTCGTCGGTAGAAACCCCGACCGATACCGATCTTTCGGATGGCGCGTTCATTATCGCTTCGCTGCGCTTAACCAGCCCCAACGGCGGCGAAGTGTGGGCAGTGGACAGTGCGGCGACCATCACATGGCAGGGCGGCTCGCCTTCCTCGACGATTCGCGTAGAGCTGTCCCGCGCGGGAGTCACGGGTCCGTGGCTGCTGCTGAACGCGGCCGCGCCGAACACCGGACAATATACCGTAACCGTACCGGCGGGCACGTCGGCCAACTGCTATGTGCGGCTGACGTCTTCAGGTGACGCGACGGACACGGATGTCTCGGACAACAGCTTCACCATTGAGCAGATTCAGTCTGTCTACTTCGACAACTTCGAAAACGGCGCGGGCAGTTGGAGCCACAATACGGTGGCCCCGTGGCGTGACAACTGGAACCTCTCGACGGAGCGGGCTTACAGCGGTACCACCTCATGGAAGTGCGGCGACACGGGCACGGGCAACTATCTCGATTCCTGCGATGCAAGGCTGACGTCCCCGGTAATTGCCAATCTGCCTCAGAACGCTACTCTGAGTTTCATGTATCAGATCCAGTCTGAAGTCTCGGGCCAGTATCCGGATTCCGCTTACGACGGTGGCGTGCTGGAACTCTCCGATAACGGCGGCCCCTTCAACCCCGTGACGCCTGCGGCAGGGTATACCCGGATATTCCGCTACATGGCGGGTCTGACGACGCCGTATACGGGACCGATGCCCGGACGTTTCTGCTGGGCCGAGGCCACGGCGAACATGCCATGGACGCAGGTGCAGTTGGATCTGTCCGGCTATGCGGGACATTCTATTCAATTGCGGTGGCGCTTCGGCAGCGACCGGGCCACCGGCTCGGAAGGCTGGTACGTGGACGATGTGGCGATCTTAGCCCCTGTCGTCGCTCCACCGGAGCCGCTCGTCCCCATCAACGCGACCTGCTATCCCTCCGGAAACGACATTATTCTCCGCTGGGATGCGGACGGCAACGTGGCATACCGCATTTACAGCTCGCTGAACGCGTCCGGTCCGTACGATACGCTGGAAGGAAGCACGACGGCCACGGCCTTCACGATTGTCAACGGTGCTTCCGCCGCAAGGAGATTCTATGTGGTCGTTGGATGGGACGGCCAGTAATTGGCCGGGCGGCTCTGCCGTCGCTCTTTGGATATGAATTTCTGAGACGATGTCCCTTCCTTAACGGAGCGTTACGATGAAACTGCAATGGTACCCGCTTTTGGGCCTGCTGCTGCTTGCCGCAGGAGCCGCTTACGGAGCCTGGATTCCGGTGACGTCAACTCTGCCCGGTCAGCCGTGCGAGGTGACGATGTCGGCGGAAGGTTCGAATGCGTGGCAAATTGGAATCACCGTGTCGGGTCTGACGACCGACGCAGCCCACACCGGCGGCTCGACTCTCGACCAACTTCAGTTGGCCGGTGAGCCGGCAGATGAGAACGCGACCGAACTGCCGGCGATCTCCCGGTTGATCGGGCTGCGCTATGACGGCGATCCGCTGCTGGAAGTGGTGAGCGAAGAGTGGACGGATCTCGACGGAACCTACAATCTTTCGGCAGAAGACCCGGGGAGCGTCGCTCGGGACGGGTACGGGCCGGAATCCCATTATCTTCTCACGCCGCGCCAGATCATGGGCGGCGTGGGACTGGCGGCGTTGCGCGTGCAGGCCGTGCAGTACAATTCCGCGCAGCACAAGGTTCGCGTGCTGCGCAGCGTAACGCTGCGGGTGCAGGAGACCGGTACTGTTGTCGGCCATAGTCGACCTATTACGGAGAGCACGGCAGAGCAACTTCGGGCCGTGCTTCCGAACTGGGGCGACATGGGACTGGATGACATCGTCGTACGCGGAACGTATCTGTACATCGTCTCCAAGGATACGCTGGCACAGAATGGAATCAAAGATCTGATCACGTGGCGCAAGCGTCAGGGGCGTTCGGTGGAAGTCGCCGGCCCTGCGCAGATCGGCGCCACGCTCACGACGACCAATGTAAAGGCGTACATTCAGGCACGCTACAATGCGGCGAATCCGCCGCTTGAATATGTCTGTCTGGTGGGTGACGCCAACGGGACCTATATTATTCCCGGCTACACCTACTCGTTGGAGGGCAACTCCGGCGTCGGCGACTACGATTTTGCCCGTCTCGACGGCACAGATCTGATGCCGGACATCAACATCGGACGCTTGCCCTTCGACAATACGGCGGACTTGCAGAAGATCGTCAACAAGACCCTGCGCTACGAGAAGACACCCACCGCAACTACCGGCGGCAGCAAACCGAACTGGTATAAGGGCGGCGGATGTTTTGCCGGAAGCGGCTCGGGTATTTCTCCGTGTCAGACCATGCGCACGGTGCGTGCCCGGATGATGGATGCAGGCTTCCCCAGCACCAGCATCGACACCGTATACTGGACAGACGTCAGCTTCGGCCCAACCGAGATGAACGCCAGCATCAACTCGGGCGTTTCCCTCTGGTGTTATCGCGGCTATCTTGGAATGAGCGGTTATGGCACCGGCAACGTGTCATCTTTGAATAACGTCGGCCGCTGGCCCTATATTCTCAATCTGACCTGCGGGACCAATGACTATAACGGCAGCAGCTATGACCTGTGCGAGGCTTTGCTGCTGGGCGGAACGGTCTCCAGCCCTACCGGCGCCGTGGCAATCTGCGGCATGTCGTCTATTCACACCAACACCCGCTACAACAATTGCCTGATGAGCGGCGCGGTGCAGGGGATGATGACCGAAGGTATTCACAGCACCGGCGGAGCCCTGCGGCGTGCCAAGCTTGAAGTCTACCGCAGCTATCCGGCGGATTCATCCGTGGGCCGCGTAACCTTCTTCATGGGCATCACCACGCTGTTGGGCGATCCGGCAATTGACGTGTTCAACGACACTCCGGATACGCTGTACGTCAACAATCCCGCCACGCTGTCGACCGGAGCCAATACGTTGACCCTGACCGTCACGGAAGCGACTAACCAGCCGGTGCCGGGGGCGTACGTCAATCTGCTGAAGGGTACGGAAGTATTCGTCGGCGATTGGACCAATGCTTCAGGGCAGGTCACGCTGAATTTTACGACGAGCAGCGTGGACACGCTGTTCATTACCGCCACCAAGCACAACTGCCGGCCCGCGGCAAATTACGCGCTGGTCACCAACGCTGCTCAGTATGTGGCGCCTCCAACGTCGAATTTCTCCTTGAATGACGACAACATCGCACCGAGTCAGGGGAATGGCGACGGTCTGGCCAATCCGGGTGAGACGCTCGAACTTTCTCTGCCGCTCAAAAACTGGGGCTCGGCGGCGGTTACCGGCGTTTCGGCTTCGCTTTCCATCAGTGATCCGTATGTGACGCTGACTCCGGGCGCACAGAATTACGGCACGATTTCTCCCGGAGCAACCGTCTCCCCTGCCGCGCCGTTTGTGTTCAGCCTTTCCAATTATGTGCCGGATGGCCGCACACTGCAGTTCACGCTGACGGTCACGGATGATGCCGCCCACACGTGGACCAATGCCATTCCAATCCGCGCGGCCAACGGGGCGCTGCAACTGGTGAGCAGTACCTTGCAGAATGTCGGCAACGGGATTCTGGATCCGGGCGAAAGCGGACAGCTTTACCTGACACTGGTCAATGCGGGACGCGCCGCGACACTGGCGAATACCGTCGGCTACCTGCGTTCAGGGAGCCTCGCGGTGCTGGTGACGGACAGCGTGGGAAGTTTCACCGCGGCCACGGTTAATGGCCAATGTAACAATTCGGGGAATACGTTTAGTCTGACGGCGACAACCGATGCCTATCCCGGCGAGCGGATTCCCTTCCAGTGCATCTTCCCCCTCGCCAATGGATTCTCCGACACGGTGAACTTCAGTCTGGTGATGGGTTCGGTGGCGTCCAGTTCGCCGACTCCGCCGGACGCCTACGGCTATTGGGCATTCGATAATACCGACGTGAATTTTGCCAAGCACCCCACCTATAATTGGGTGGAAATCGATCCACGCAGCGGCGGCGCGGGAACGGTTGTTCCCATCACCGATGCCGCGGATGAAGCGGATACCACCGTGGTGGTCGATCTTCCGTTCGCATTCCGCTACTACGGGCAGGCCTTCACGCAGATTGCGGTCTGTTCGAACGGCTGGCTTGCAATGGGCGCGGACAACAGCCCCTTCACGGATTTCCGCAACTATGCCATACCCTCCGCTCTGGGTCCGTCGCGGATGATTGCGCCGTTTTGGGATGATCTGCGCATTCCCCCCTCCACCACTTTAACGGACGGACGCGGCGAGGTTCATGCGCTGGATCAGGGCAGCGACAACTGCCCGGCCACCGTTATTCCCTCCGTGCCCTATACCGACGCCGGAACGACTGCAGGACAGGCGAACAACTTTACCACAAGTTCCTGCTCCGTTGGTGGGGCGCCGGATGTCATTTACCAATGGACACCCACGGCCACGGGAAGTTACGTGGTGTCGCTCTGTGGCAGCTCCTACGATACGGGACTGATGATCCGCACCGGCGGCTCCTGTCCCGGCAGCAGCGAAGTCTCCTGCAACGATGACTTTTGCAGCTACCAGTCTCAGATCACTCAGGCCATGACGGCGGGAACGACGTACTACATTATTGTAGATGGCTACGGCACCAGTTCCGGCGCATACACTTTGAGCGTCACCGCGTTTGTTCCGCCATCTCCCGCCGGAGTGTATTCCTATTATGACGCGACGAACCACCGCTACATTCTCGAATGGAGCCATGTGCAGAAGTACAATGGATCCGCGCCGTATCCGGACGAGACGTTCGAGTGCATTCTGTATGAAGCGGGCTATCCGGCGACTCCCACCGGCGATGGCGAGATTCTGTTCCAGTACCTGACCTGCAACAACACGACGGACGCTTACAGTTCCAATGATTATTGCACGGTGGGCATCGAAAATCTGAACAATACCGATGGCGTGCAGTATAGTTACTGGAATCAGGTAAGCCCGGCCATTCCCGGCGCCGCCGCTTTGACCGGCGGACGGGCAATTCTGTTTACGACGGCTAAGTACCCCAGCAGCACACCGCAGTCCCCGGTGAATTTAGTCGTTTACAATGCGGCGCCCGATGTGGTTCTGTTGTGGAACGCCGTGCACAGCGACGTTCACGGCATACCGCTGCCTTCCGTGCAGTACCGTGTGTATCGGGGGAACGATGCCGGTTTCGTTCCCGGCGCCGGCTCATACCTTGCCACAGTGTCGGACACAAGCTATACCGATGTTGCTCCCGGGAGCCAGCGCTACTTCTACATCGTGCAGGCGGAATCCCCCGCCGGAAATGCGGCGTCGCCCATCGAGTCCATGGTTTCGCCGCCCTCGGCGACCACTGCGGACCGGCCGGGTCCCGTGAAACGCGAACGATAACGCAGAGATGAAAGAGACGGCTTCGGCAGAAGGCTCAGGAAAAATCCTGAGCCTTCTGCTATTGCGTTTCGCATATTTCGATGTCATAGATGCATTCTTGCGGCCTTTTCTTTGCACTACAGAGAAATCTGGCCGCGAGAATTCAGAATGGCGAAAGTGGAATTCAGCCATGATGACCCAGCGCGATAGGCTGTGCAGAATTCTCCACAATCAGGCAGATTCCCGGGCAATACGGAGACATGTGCAGCGCCGCCCGCATTACGCACGCTATGAGCGACGAAGCCCTGAGTAATGTTCAAGTTGAATTTGTCGTCGAATTTTCCTGACTATCAGGCGCGTATTGCTTTCGCGTTTGATAAATGGTAAATTACCTAAATTCGGATATCCTATGAAAGTCCCACATTGTTTTCGAGAGAAGAACCCGATGAAGTCTTGCCCAGGATTTGTTGTGATGAAACCGAAGGCATGGATGACGGCGTGCCTGCTCTTGGTGGTGTTTGCCTCGCTTAGTGTGGCCGCCACGCACGGTTCGACGACCCCGCCAAAGCTGCCGGCTAATTTTTACCGTCTGTCCGGTCCGGACGCGGTACGGGAAATGCCCGTCACCGTGGTGGATCCCAATCCGGAATCGGTCCGGTTGCGGTTCACGGATCCGCCGCTCGAATTCGGCACCGTTACGTTGAACGGCGCGGACTATTCCACGGTCCGGCTGTCCGGTGAGGCTTCCACGCTTGATCCGGGCGCTCCCGATCTGCCGACCGTACACCGTATGGCCATGATCGGCAACACCGGTGATGTGGCGCTGACCGTGGTCAATCAATCGTTCACGGTGCAGACCTTTGATCATGATATTTCTCCCGTTCAATTGCTGGAAGGATCGGAAGGCGCGCCGATTGACGGCTTCTCTTCTCCACTCGCCAGCATTTATACGGAAGACCGGTGGTATCCGGCGAATATTGCCGAAGTTTCCGACCCTGCTGCGGTGCGCGACGTCCGCTTCGTGGTGGTGTCCGCTTATCCGGTGCAGATCAATCCGGTAACGCACCAGATGCGCGTGTACAATTCGATTGATGTCATGGTGAGCAATACCGGCGGCGTCGGCGCGAGCGAAATTCACATTACGCCCACGTCCATCAGCCCCGATTTCAAGAAGATCTACCGGCAATTCGAGAATTTCGACGGCAGCGCGCTGGATGCGCTTCCTGTTCTGCCGGGAAAATATCTGGTGGTGTGCCCGAATATTGCCGCCGCCATTACGCAGGCGCAGAATCTTGTGACCTGGAAGAAGCGGCGCGGACTGGATGCCGTCTACGCCACCACGGCGGAGACGGGGACCACAGCTTCGGCAATCCGTACCTACATCAATAACCTGTACACTTCCAGCAACGGCCAGCTCGAGAGCGTGTGTCTGCTGGGTGACGTGACCGGTACGTACGCGATTCCGACCGGCACGACGTCGGGCGGAGAGTACGACAATTACTACGGGAAGCTGATCAATAACGCCGGCGAGAATCCGGATCCGGTGCCGGACGTGGCAATTGGCCGCCTCACGGCGATCGACGACAACTCCCTCGCATCGGTGGTGGCAAAGTCCATCAACTACGAATCCAATCCTTACATGACCAACACCACCTGGTTTACCAGCGGGTGGTGCGCGGCCCATACGGCTCATATTCCGTCCAACGCCACGACCAAGGCGTACACGCGCGAGATCATGCTGCAGCACGGCATCAATCCGGTGGCGTGGAACGTCTATTCGGGCGGCATGTCCACCACGGATTTGAACAGCCATTTGCAGTCCGGTATTTCGGTTTTCAACCACCGCATGAGCTGGGTCAGTGAAACGGTGACGGGCACGGTAGACGCGATCAACGCCTACCCGATGACGCCGTTTGTCATGGCCGTGACCTGCGGCACGGGCGACTTCGACGGCGACGCCGTCAGCGAACACTGGCTCAGGCCGTCCGGACAGACACCGTCCAATCCCAAGGGCGCGATCGGCTGCGTCGGCGTGGCGACCACCAGCACGCATGTCCCGTACAACAACATCATCGACGCGGGCGTCATGTATGGCCTCTATGTGCTGGATATCCAGTCGCAGGGCGCCGCGCTCGTAGCCGGCAAGTTGGAATTGTACCGCAATTACCACGTTTCGCACCCGACGGAAACGACATCGTTCTCCAACTGGAACAACTTGATGGGCGACCCTGCCGTGGCCATCTGGCGCTACCGTCCGGTCATCGCCAACGTCACGAAGCCGGCCTCGATCAACCGCGGCGCGAACAACGTGGCGATCACGGTAATCAATTCCGAGACGTCGGCTCCCGTCAAGGACGCCTTCGTGTGTCTGTTGAAGGGCACGGAAACCTTTAGCCGTGGCTACACCAATGCCAGCGGCCAGATCAATCTTCCCTGCTCCACCGCCACCACCGGCTACATGCAGGTCACGATTACGCGCGAGAATCTCAAAGCCTATATCGACTCGATTCAGGTCGTTTCCGGCACGGCAACGCTGGCATTGAACTCGGTGACCGTCGATGACGACAACATCGGCGGCACAATCGGTGACAACAACCACGTGTTGAATCCCGGCGAAACCGTGGATCTGGTGATCAACCTTGCCAACACCGGCACGACCACCACGGTCACCGGTATTACCGGCACGTTGACGACGGCCTCTCCGGGCGTACAGATCACATCGGGCATCAGTGCTTATCCGAACCTTGCGCCCGGCAGTAACGCCAATCCCACCACATCCTTCCGTGTCGTGGTTACGTCGGTGTTCGACAATGAGCCGGCAACGTTCTTCCTGAATCTTGCCTCATCCATCGGAACGCAGACCGTTCGCGTAGATCTGACACCGCGCGCGCCGAACATTGTCTACGTCAGCCAAGCCTTCTCAGGGCCCGGCGGCAACGTGAATCCCGGTGAAGAAGGCGATTTCACGGTAACGATGCGCAATTCCGGCGCGCGGACCATGGTGTCGTCCACCGGAATTCTGCGGTCGCTGGATCCGTTCGTGCAGGTGACCGATTCTATCGGCACCTTCGGCACGATTGCCTCCAATGGCACGGGCACCAACAGCACCGACCGTTTCCATATCGTGGTAAACGGTGGCGCATTCAACGGCCACCGCACCGTCATGCAACTGGTCATGACCGATGCCAACGGGTTCCGTGACAGCACGGTATTCGACAGCTCGCATTTCTTCCAGAGCGACACCACGCTGTTCACCCCCAACGCGGCTAACTTCTACATTACGACCGGGCCGGCGGTCTCCACCAGTCCGACCGGGCCGGATGAGCGCGGCTACTACGCGTACGACAACAGCGAGACACAACCGTCCGGCTCAGGGTCAACCTATCAGTGGGTGGAATTGCATCCCGGCTCCGGCACGTCGCTCAATTTCAACGATACCGCCGAGGATGGCGACCAGAGTTCGGTGCTGAATCTGCCGTTCAACTTCACTTTCTATGGACGGGCGTTCAATCAGATCACGGTGTGTACCAACGGCTGGCTTTCGTTCGGCAGTTCCACGCAAGTGGACTTCCGTAATTACCGGATGGGGTCGCCCATCGGCCCGCCCAACATCGTGGCGGCTTACTGGGATGATCTGAAGGCCTGGGGCGCGGACAATAATGTCTACTGGTACTACAACAGCACCGAACATTACTACGCCGTGGAATGGAAGGTGCAGACTCTCTGGACCAGCGTAGATGAAATCTTTGAGGTGCTCCTGTATGACCCGAGCTATTACCCGACCGCCCGTGGCGACGGCAAAATTAAGGTGCAGTACAACACGGTCAACCTGAGTGCCAATCAGGATAACTCGGGCAACGACAACTACTACGCCACGGTAGGTATCGAGAATGCGGATCACTCCACCGGTATCGACTACTACTACTGGAACGTCTACTCTCCCTGTTCCGCCTCTCTGGTGAACGGTCGCTCGATCATGTTCACCACCGACGGCAATGGCCAGCTCAATCCCTCCGTCACGGTCGTCCAGCCGCGTGGTAGCGAGCAGTGGTATGTCGGACAGGTGTATGACCTTTTGTGGACAACGACGGCGGTGCAGGGCAACATCAATATCGCGCTCAACCGCAACTATCCGTCGGGCACATGGGAGACGCTGTTCTCGAATATTCCGAACAGCTCAAGCCAGGCGTGGACAGTAACGGGACCGGCAACGTCCAGCGCCCGCATCCGCATGACCAGCGTGACGAATCCCGCGGTGGGCGATACCTGCGCAGCCAACTTTACGATCATCATGCCGACGGCGACGTTGCTTACGCCAAATGGCGGGGAACTGTACCCGACAGGCGGAGCCGCCACGGTATCCTGGACATCGACGGGCCTCGGTCCAGTCCGGGTGGAATTCAACCGCAACTATCCATCGGCAACGTGGGAACTCATCTCGGCATCTGCTTCCGCCGACTTCGATTGGACAGTCACCGGACCTCCCACCAACAGCGCGCGGATTCGCATAACGGGTATCAGCGTTCCAGCGGTGGGAGATACCTCAAACGCGAACTTCACCATCGGCATTCCGCCGGTCATTACTCACACACCCCACGCGGACCAGAACCTGGGCCCGGTGCTGTTTACGGCTCATGTGACCGATGATGTGCCCGGCTTTACACCCAAGGTGTTCTATCGACTGGTCAATGCCGTCTCCTACGACTCGCTGCCCCTGGTGGCGACGGGCTACCCCACAGAGTACGCGGCGACGACGCCTGTCCTCAGCGCCGGAAGTTATGAATACTATTTCCGGGCAACGGATGCTCAGTTCCTGTCCACGTACCTGCCGGCAAGCGGCACCTACCGCATGAATGTAGCCGCCATCGGCGGCGGCTGGCTGGCGTATGACGACAGTGTGGCCGAGCGCTACAACTGGGTCGACGGCGAAGGCTTCAAGTGGGCGGTCAAGTTCGATCCGGGCACGTATCCCTTCGCGCTCACGGCGGGACGGTTTGCGATCTGCCCGACCAACCCAACCGGCAGCCACTGGCCGATCCTCTTCCAGGTGATTTCGGCGGATGGTCCCGGCGGCCTGCCCGGCACGATCCTCTTCAGCGATACCACCGGCGTCGCCGGCAACACCGTGGGTGGTTTGCCCGCGGGCGCCGCATGGGCGGATGTCGTAACGCGCACCAATGGACAGTCGCTGCAGATCAACAGTCCGTTCTATTTGTCGGTCGGCAATCAGGAGCCGCGCTCCAATCCGGTGGCCTTTGCCGAAGATACGACGAGCACGCGCAGTCATCAATCGTACGTTTACGATAACTGCGACCACAACTGGTACAACGAAGACGGCGGGCATCTGAGCAACCGGCCCGGCAACCGCATGATCCGCGCCAACGGCTTCCCCCTTGGCCCGCTTCAGGTGGTGATTTACAAGGCAGACAGCGCCACGGTGAGCAGTTCGGTTATGCGCTGGACCTCCGTGGGCGCGCCGTTCTATCACGTCTATACTTCGACCAACGCCACCGGTCCGTTCGACACGATGATCGGTTCGGTTGCCGGTCCGGCGACGGGGCAGGTCGTAACCTACACGGACACCAACGCGATCAACCTCGGCGTACGCCGCTACTATCGCGTCTTCGCCGCCGACGTGCCGTAAGGCGTTCTTCACGCTTCGAAACAGAGCGACCCGGCCTCAGAAAGGCCGGGTCGCTTGTTCCCCGTCATTATCCCTGTGGGTTCGGATGAGCCTATTCGGGGCATCTATATAGGAGGCTCGGTATACATATAACTATCGGAATAATCCTCTTGACAAACCCAGAATTAATTCGTATATTTAGGGCAAGCAAGAAGGATGAAAGAACATGACGCTCGCGCAAATCGGCAGGCTCACGGAAGAGGAAGCCCGCCAGCACATCGAGAACCTATACTGGCCCGATGGCCCGGTCTGTCCCCACTGTGGCAACAAAGATAAGATTTATACCTTAACGGGCAAGGCCCATCGGGAGGGCCTGTATAAGTGCGCGGCCTGCCGGAAGCAGTTCACGGTGACCGTGGGTACGGTGATGCACCGCTCGCACCTCACGTGCAAGGAGTGGCTGATCGTCTTTCACCTGATGACTTCCTCGAAGAAGGGCATGAGCGCCCTCCAGATCAAGCGGGAACTCGGTAAGACTTCCTATCAGTCCGCGTGGTTCCTCTGTCACCGTATCCGGGCGGCAATGGAGCTAATGGGCGTTCTGCAAGGGACGGTCGAAGTGGACGAGACGTATGTCGGCGGGAAAAAGACGGGGCGGTGGTCACAGGGCCGGAGCGAAAAGAAAACCCCGGTCTTGGCGATGATCGAGCGCGATGGCCGAGCCTACTCCCGGAAGATCCCGGATGCGACCAAGGACACGCTCCACCGGGCGATCAAGGAAACCGTCCTACCGGACTCCCGGATCATGACGGATGAGTGGAAGTCCTACGGCGGGATCGGGAAGCATTTCGAGGGTGGGCATCAGACAGTGTGCCATAGCCGTGGCGAGTATGCCCGTGGGGACGTGAATACGAACTCGGCTGAGGCGTATTTCGCGCTGTTGAAGCGGGGCGTACACGGGACGTTCCACCACGTCTCGAAGAAGCACTTAGGCCGTTACTGCCACGAGTTCTCCTTCCGCTGGAGCTTCCGCAAGGTAACAGATGCCGAGCGGTGTGATTCGGTTATCGCCAACATGGGCGGCAAGCGGCTGACCTACTCGAAGTTAACCGAGGAGGTACTATGACCCCAGAGGAGCCACCGAAACCCAAGCCCAAACGAAAGTCCAAGACCCCGACGGACAAGGCCCCTCCGCCCAAAGAACGGGAAGGGCCGCTATCGCTATACCCCCTGACGGCAGACGAGGCATTGCTCACATTCATGAAGGCCGACCCCCAAAAAGTCGAGGAGCGGCTCCGCGAGAAAGGCATCAAAAAGCCGAAGAAATAAAGGCTTGAGAAACGTGTTATAGACATGGGATTTGTGGCAACTGCCCCTTGACAAATTCATATTCTATAACTACATTGGAGTTACCTTTGGTGGAGCGAGAGGGAGTTGAACCCTCGGACGCGGGCCTCTAAAACCACAGTCCCTTACCCAGTCGCCCCAATTGCGAAGGTGTAGTACCCCTGACGGGACTCGAACCCGTAACAGCCCGGTTGGGAGCCGAGAACTCTTTCCAGTTGAGCTACAGGGGCCGATGTTTACAGCCTCATGTGTTACCGCGCATGGGGCTGTTCTCGTTTTAGAATATAGCTACGACAAGCTGAACTCTCCTCAGATAGCGTGTGTTTGGAGGCCTTGACAGATCATGCCTTCTTGTACCAGACTTGCCCGTCGGCAGATTTCCCTTGCTTAATCTGCCCCGTTCGGGCCATGCGTCCCAGAACGGGGCGGGCATAACCCCGGAGGTTACGTGCGGCATCCGTGAATACTCCCTCCAGACGCTTGCCAGCCAGTAGTTGTGCAATATCATCCTCGGTAAACTTCTTATCCGGTTCCTCCTGAAACGCCTCCCACAGGATAACATCGAGGGATTTCGACACCACCTTGTACACATTAGTGCCCGTGTCGGCAGGGACAGACGCACTATCGTTAACAAACAGAATAGTCTTGGCCCGAAGGATTTCTGTTTTCTCTTCTTCGAGTTTCTTGATCTTGCGGTCTATCTCGTGGAGCCGCTTTTCGATGTCATCGAGAGAGATCGTATTAGGCATGATCAACCTCTTCAGTTAGTGCTCAAATATACTCCCGCTTTGGCAACAATACAAGCCCTTTGCCACCAAAAGTCACATCATAGAAACAGTATACCACGTTATATATTATCTCATGCAACACAAAAGAGATTCAAATCTCAATGCTGTAGGCTCAAGAGGAGAGGCGTATAAGCCTCTCTTTGCTTGTCTATTAGATCGGCAAAAGATATACTTTTATATCTCTCAAATCAAAATTCTCATCTGTGAGAAATACATTTATATCTTATGCGCGAAATAGACCTCAGCGGGGCACCCTGTCCTAAAGAAATAGATTTATAAGTTATTTCCACATTCTTAATATTGTAATAAGATTATGCTTGCAAGCGGTAAAAGAGAAAGGGCCGCTCCCAAGAACGGCCCTTTAACCTCCGTAAATTCACGGCGCTATTTCTTCTTGCCCCACGCCTTTCCCATCACTTTGTTGCTGATGGGAACGGACATCGTGAAGGAGTGATCGCGGTAGCTCGCGCCTTTTCCCTCGGACACTTCTACGGTCAAATTCGCCGTGATGTCCGGGAGATTGTCGGGCGCGAGGTGCGGCTCGAAGCCTGCGTTACACGTAACAGCCCCCTTGACCGAGTACCCCGGAGGCAGGGCCGAGGCCGAGCGGGCTTGCAGGTTCTCCGACCCCGACCCAAAGACCTCATGCGTCCCGGTGTTCAGGAACGTTGCCGCTACGTAGATACCGACTATCGGGCGGTCAGCCGTCACATTCTTCGCTTCAAGCTTGATCGAAGGCCGTAGATACGTCCCATCGAAAGCCCACTCGGTCTTGACCGCGTTCAGACGTATCCCGTTCACCTGCTCCGCTTCCTTCGCCAGTAGGGAGTCCGCGCTCGGCGTTCCCGGAATGTGAGCCTTGGCCTGCGGGCCGAAACGGGTATCAGCATAGTCCCGCGCCACCAAATCGTATTTGCCCTCGGCGAAGAGCTTCTCCGCCACCTTGTCTTTGGCTTCTGCCCCCAGCGCCGTGTTTGGGTACTTGGCCAGCAGTTCCTCGTACTTCCCTTCGTCAAACAGCTTTTGTGCCATCTGCTCCGGCGTGGGCTTGCACCCGCCGATCAGCACGAGCGCCATGACGGACAAGACCAAGACAGTTCCTAAGCGGTTCATGTGTGTTTCCCTTTCCTTGGACGTAAAAGAGCCTCTGGGTATCAGACGAATGACCTGTGCTGGTCCTACCCAAGCAAAGGCATACTCATGACCACACCAGAGGCCCATGTCCCAATTGAAGGGGCACGGGTCATTCACGTTCATAAGTATGCTTTGCCGGAAACCCGGCATTGCTTGGGTAGGATAGGGAAAAGGTAAGGCTTTGGAGGCAGGAAATCAAGCAAAAACCCGTCAGCGCGACGGGTTTAAGCTTAGAATGTATATCCTTGCTATTGTCCCACTCAACTCCTACATTGTCTAAGAACTTAACCAAAGGAGTTGAACGTGGTAAAACAGCATACCAAAGTGCCGGGACTCGAACAGGCGATTCTCGCCGCCGTGATCGTCAAGAACTTCGAGAGCCTTGTCATTACGCAGGCCACCGGGGAATTTGACTTCGAGAAGATCGAGGACATGTCGGAGAAGATCCATCGCAACTATGAGGACTACCATCAGTCCCGCAAAATCCATCCGCCCGCAGGAACGCACGGGGGAATGAGCCGTTAGGTCAATTCCACTCGCACGGTGATGTCCGCATAGGAGCCACCAAAAATGGCGGCATCCTCCCTGATCGTGCGCGTTCCTGCCAGAACCACGAACCCTTGTGCTTGGGCCGTCTCACACAGTTTGTTGTACAAGCAGGTAACGGGCGAGTCCGCCTCGTTTTCTATGTCCACACCCCTTTTGCGTTGCGCCTTGGCCCCTTGTGCCGGGGCTTTTTGTTCGCCTTCCATTGTCTGAGTCTCCGTTCTGGTTATTCTCTGATTCAACTCTGGCGTTGAACAACCGTACCGAAAATCATGGGTTTGTCAAGAGGACAATTCCGATAACTATATTTGCACATAAGAACAACTACTATGAAGGGGTTGAACTTTGCGGTCAGATTAGGCGGAGAGACACGAGATACACGTTGGATCTATGGGGAAGCGAATTATTGACAATCTGGTTTTTTTTACTAACTTTCAGTAGGTCATGCCCAAGCATCCCATGAACGACAAGACACTTTCAACAGGAACAGTCACATGCCAGAAAAGACATTTGACGACATAAAGATTCTCGAGCAAGTTTTGACGCAATTGCGTCAACTTGATCCGCCTGAGCAACGTCGCATTCTAGGGCTCATCAACAAATACTTCGAACAGACTTACCAAATTGATACGAACCGAGGACGAGATACCGATCGGCCTCAAATTGACGCTGAGAGCCGCAGGATGCCAATAGACGACTTCTCGCGAGACCGAACCATTTCCGCAAAAGAGTTCCTATTTCAGAAGAAGCCTCAAGCAGACGTAGAGAAAATAGCTTGTCTCGCCTACTATTTGACTCACTATCAGAACTTGACCGAATTTCAGACTCGCGACATAAGCCTTGCAAATACGGAGGCGGCACAGAGAAAATTGTCAAATCCATCGCTGTCGTTGAGCAACGCGGTGGCTGCCGGATATATCATTTCTCCATCCAAGAATTTTTGGAGGTTAAGTGCCATCGGAGAAATTTTCGTTCAAGCCCTGCCCGACAGAGACGCAGCAAAGGCTGCGGTTGCAGAATCGAAACCGACACGAAGATCACGCAGGCCGAAGAACGGGACGAAGACTTCTAAAGCTTCGAAGCGGTCTAAATAATGACTACATTCAAGCGAATAGCAATTTTCAATCACAAGGGCGGGGTGGGAAAAACAAGCCTGACTGCAAATATCGCATTTGCTCTCGCAAAACTCGGTCAAAAGGTCTTGTTGGTCGATTCTGATCCACAATGTAGTTTGACCACATATCTTGCAGACGAGCAGGCTGTCGGTGAATGGCTGAATGAATCCTTGACTGAGCGTGGACGTACTATTTGGTCTGCGGTGTATCCTGTGATGAGTGGCCAAAGTGCGCCAAAAGAGATTGAACCCGTAGAAAGGCGTGACAACCTCTTTTTGATTCCTGGCGACATCAGTCTTTCAGAATTCGAGGAAGATTTATCTGATGCATTTGGCGACTGCTCCAAGAGAAGAATACGGGGCTACGCTAGAGTTACTGCCATTAGCAGAATGGTTGAAAATGCCGCCAAGAAGGTCGACGCAGATTTCGTCTTTTATGATTCTGGACCCAATATTGGGCCCCTGAACAAAGCGATAGTCCTTGACTGTGACGGCGTGATCATCCCAGCGGCATGCGATGACTTCTCACTCCGAGCGTTATCAACTCTTGGTCATACGCTGGTAAAGTGGATTGTGGAATGGCAAGGGCTGTCGACCAACCCACCCGACCATGCGGTTTTGCTCCGCGGAAAGCCAGAAATCATTGGGTACATTCCACAGCGGTTCAAAGTGTGGGGCGGGCTACCGGCATCAGACTACTCAGGCTTCATGACGAAACTCGAAGTGAGAATGAGCAGCGAAGTTATTGGGAGAATCCGTGAGAGATTTCCTGAACTTGCAAAAAGAGGTGCTTCTGAGTGCAAGCTCGGAGAAGTGAGGGATTTCGGACAAAGTGCCTTGCGTGCTCAACGCGAAGGTCTGCCGTGGTGGGAAGTGGGCGGGGCTGGTGCTGCTGCCGAACAGGTTTTTGTTGAAATTGCAAACGGAATAATGCGGTATTACAATGGCTGAAATTGTTGACGGCGAGAACTTTGACTTCAACGCTTATGTTGAAGGCCATTTAGCACACTATCGTGATTCTTTCGAGCAACTTGTGACAATGCGCGGGAACATCATTAACGAAATCTCTAATGATAAGGCGCTAAAGCCCCTCGTTCACTCAATCCGATCAAGAATCAAGGATGAGACTCATCTGGCAGATAAATTGAAGCGTAAATATGACAAACAGAGACTTATTATCCCACAAGGCGATCTGCTCAAGGGAGTGAACGACATCATTGGAATTAGAGTTCTTTACCTTCATAGAGATCAAATACGATATATCGACAGTGCGCTAAGTGCGTGGGCTGACCAAGGGAGCTATCGGATCATCGAGGGACCAATCGCCATGGTATTTGACGATGAAACCGCCGGATTCTTTGAGAACTTGGGTATGAAGACAGAGAGACGAACTACTCTGTATACCAGCGTCCACTACGTACTGGAGAGTTATCACAAAAAGCCATACACGTTTGAGATTCAGGCTCGTACACTTCTTGAGGAAGAATGGGGTGAGATTGAACATTCCATAAACTACCCAGTTCCGACCGACAGCTTGGCATGTAGTGAACAGTTAAAGGCGTTTGCACATCTGACTAATGGCTGTGTAAGGCTTGTAGGATCTATTATTAGGTCTCACGAGGACCACAAAAAGTCGAAGGAATCAACACCACATGCGTGACGCAGCCTGATTGTCGACCGCCATATGTCTGGATATTTGCTTTACGATATTATCGGTTTAAGACTTGAATATCGACATTAACGTTTTCCGGTCGAGGAATTGTACAGACACAACTACGAACAAACGAATCCGCGCCCCATTTCTGAAGCGCGGATTTTCTATTTTCTATTTTTGCTTTTTGCTTTTTGCTTTTCGCTTTTCGCTTCTACTCCGGCACCACTTTGTAGCCGTACATGTGGATGCCTTCGACGCCGTCGTCGTTGATCTTGCGGAACTCGACGTGAACGCGCATGCCGATCTTCACATTGTCCACGGGAATGTCCGTGACCTGAGTGGTGATGCGGCCGCCGCCGTCGAGTTGAATGATCGCCAGAGCATAAGGGCTCTGTTTTTCGAAGCCTTGCGGAGCAACGCGGATGACGGTGAAGGTCAGAAGTTCGCCGCCGTATTCGAGCTTCA
Organism: bacterium; assembly: GCA_036504735.1. NCBI lineage: Bacteria > bacterium. The sequence goes on along the minus strand of DASXUQ010000015.1, from coordinate 12,555 downwards.
CCGGCTTGAACTTGCGATTTCCGTTTTCCGGTTCCACCTGCCGCGGCGGAAAGAAGACGCGTCCCGTCTTGGCCGACTTGTTGGCTTCTCCCCGGTAACGCTGCGGGCATTCGCGCCAGTATCGCGCTGTGATTCCTGCCATGATATCTGCTTCTCCTTACCGGTTAGACTGATCTGAGAATGTGAACAATCGCCGAGCCGCCTGAGCCGCCCATGTTCTGCGCCATGCCCACGCGCGGGTTCTTGAGCTGCCGCTCACCGGCATCGCCGCGCAGTTGCAGGGCGAGTTCGATGATCTGGGCAATGCCCGTCGCGCCCACCGGATGGCCCTTGGACTTCAAACCGCCGGAGGTGTTAATTGGCTTCTTGCCGTCGCGCGCCGTAACGCCCGCAGCCGCCGCTTCTCCACCCTTCCCGGCCGCAAAGAATCCCAAGGCCTCGGTCACGGAAATTTCCGCGATGGTGAAGCAGTCGTGCACTTCGGCAAAGTCGATATCCTTCGGACCGACGCCGGCCATCTTGTACGCCTGCTGCGCCGCCAGTTCCGTGGAACGGAACGAGGTCAGGTCTTCGCGGTCATGCAGAGCGATAGTATCCGTCGCCGCGCCCGTGCCGATAACGGCCACCGGAGCGTGCTTTTTGAACTTCTTCTGTGCCAGTTCCAGTGGGCAGAGTATGACCGCCGCCGCGCCGTCGGTAATCGGCGAGCAGTCGAACAGCCGCAGCGGATCGGCGACCATCGTCGCGTTCTTCACGGCATCCAGCGTCAGCTTCATGCGGTACTGCGCATTGGGATTGAGGAAACCGTTCTCATGGTTCTTCACCGCCACATGCGCGAGCTGGTCGCGAAACTTCTCGAAAGGAATCTTGTACTTCTTCTGATAGGCGTTGGCGATCATCGCGTACAGACCGGGGAAGGTAGCGCCGTTGTAGCACTCATATTCCTGATCCGCCGCGGTGGCAAGGGCGTAGGTCGCTCCGCCGCCGTCCACGTCCGTCATCTTTTCGACGCCGCTGACCATCACGATGTCGTGCAGGCCGAGCGCCACGTCCATCCACCCCATCCGCATCGCCAGGCCGCCTGACGCGCAGGCAGACTCGACACGGCACGCGGGAATCGGCGTCTGACCAAGGTAATCCGCGAGCAGGCTTGCCAGATGCTCCTGCCCGGTGAAAAGTCCGGGGGCCATACAGCCGACGTACAGCGACTCGATGCGGTCAATGCCGGCATCGTCCATCGCCTTCAGTCCGGCCTCGACAAAAATGTTACGCAGGGACTGATCCCAGAGTTCGCCCCACTTGTTGACGCCGACCCCAATTACTGCAACATCACGCATAGTACTTTCCTGATTGTTGGTTGCCACCCGCCCGTGGTCAGACGAATCTGCGCAGGGCCGGAAGCGTCACCATCGCCGCGGCGATCTTGACCGCTTCCCCTGCAAGGAACGGGTACAGGCCCATGGTCAAAGTATTTTCAACGCCAACGTAAATCTTAAGCCAGCTCAGTCCCACGGCAAAAATCGCCGCTGCGCCCAGCACCATGGCCAGTCCGGAGGTGATGGCGCGCTTGTCCCAGCCGCGTTCGGCCAGAGCGCCCACCACAAAGGCCGCCGGGAGGAATCCCAGCAAATAGCCGCCGGTAGGTCCGAGAAAGACCACTGCACTGCCCATGCCGCCGGCAAACACCGGAAGGCCGCACAGCCCTTCGGCAAGGTAGGTTGCCACCGCAAGGGTGCCGCGCACCCGACCCAGCAAGGCCGCCAGCAGCAACACGCCGAAAGTCTGCCCGGTAACCGGAACAGGACTGAAAGGAAGAGTAAAGGAAATCTGCGCCGTCAGAGCGATGAACGCACTGCCGACTCCAACCAGTGCGACGTTGTAGGCGGCCCGAGTCCGGAAACCGGACTTGGAGGGCGCGTAAGTTTCTGCAATCGTCACGAAAGAATTCTCCGTTAAATCAATGACCGCCAGCCATGCGGATCTTGCCGCGGAACTTGGCGTAGGTGCCGTAATCGAGATAGACTTTGTTCTCATCAAGCTGTGGACGGGTCTGCGGGGCCATCTTGGCCTTGCCCTTGATGGCATCCGTGACGGTGTAAACAAAACCGTCGGAGCCCGAACCGCTGCCGTAGCTGACCATGAAGATCTTGTCGCCGGGTTTGGCCACATCCAGAATGGCGGTCAAGCCCATGGGGGACGCCCCCGAATAGGTGTTGCCCAGCCACGGAGTCAGCCAGCCGGTCTCATACTGCTTCTTGTTGAAGCCCAGCATCTCCGCCGCGCGCTGCGGGAATTTGCCGTTGGGTTGATGAAAGACCGCGTACCGGAAATCGGAGGGCTTGGTCTTGCTGATCGCAAACAGCTCCTTGGCGCAGCCAAGGGTATGCTTGAAAAAGGCTTCATCACCCGTAAAGCGGCCGCCGTGAGACGGATAGTCCGCATGCTCGCGGCGCCAGAAATCGGGAGTGTCCGTCATATAGGACGTCGTGAAATCGATGGTCGCAATCACGTGGTCGCCCGCGCCCATCAAAAACGCCGCCGCGCCTGCCGAGGCGCTGTATTCGAGGGCATCACCGGGAGCGCCCTGCGAGGTGTCCGCGCCAATGCCCATGCCGTACTTGATCAGCCCGGCTTTGACCAGACCGAAGGCGACGAACATGCCTTCGCTGCCGGCCTTACAGGCAAACTCCATATCCGCGCTGTGAATCAGAGGGGTTGAGCCGAGGGCCTCTGCGACCACGGTTCCGGAGGGCTTCACCGCATAGGGATGGGATTCCGAACCGATGTAGATTGCGCCGATGTCCGCCGGGTTGATTCCCGCCCGAACCACCGCTCGCCGCGCGGCTTCCACCGACATCGTGATGACGTCCTGGTCCGGCGCCGGGACGCTTTTTTCATAGAGCATCAGGCCGCGCTTATAAGATGCGGCATCCGCTCCCCAAATCTTGGCAATTTCTTCGAGCTTAATTCTGTATCGGGGAATGTAGCTGCCATATCCCACGATACCAATTCGACCACCTCGCGGCATCAGACCTCCTGAACTTTCTTGGTCATCTTTACCTTCAAGTCGTATAAAATAGCAAAATCCCAAAACTTTGTCAACTGTCAAAGATTTGTTAAAATTTTCGCAAGACAAATGCCGCGCACGGTAGCCATCGTGACAGCAGCGGACTCGGCTACTCCTACCGCAGCGGCCCAAAACCCGAGAGTTTCCATAGTGTGCGCGCTGGCCGCGCTGAGCGTTGACTTCCTGAGTAGCAATTACTATCTTGGAATATCAAAAGCTTGACGATACTTACTCCAACTACATCTTACTATCGCATATTCATAAGTGACCGTGGTTTCCGTAATGCGTGCTGCATCCCGGTCTACTAAGCAACTTCAGAAGATAACAGAGAAGACCTTCAGATGGCCTCGACCAAAGACGGGGATGCCTCGACAATGCGCCGATACGCTTCTTCAACTGTCGATATTTTCATATTTGTAGCGCTCGCCGTAATTGTGTCGGGAGTCGGCGTCTACATCTATGTCTTCGAGCGTGACCATTTTCGGTCCGCAGCCGGGGACAGGCTGGCCGCCATTGGGCAATGGCAACTCCATGAGATAGAAGGCTGGCGCACGGAACGCCTTCGTGACGCAACCCAATTTACGACCAGCCCGTATAACGCGGCAAGAATGGTCCGGTTTCTGGGCTCGCCGCCTGGCAAGGATTCGGGTGACGACCTGCTCGCCTTTCTGAACGACGCCAAAGGAAAAGTGCTTTACCACGATCTGGTTCTGGCCGACACCAACGGGAATGTACGCATTGCCACCTATGGCGCGTCAAAGAGTCTGTCGGATGAGGAGGAATCCGACATGGCTCTGGCCATTCGATCCGGCAGCGCCTATCTTGCCGACATCCGGCGCGGAGACGTGGCGGGCAGCCTTCACCTCAATGTTTATGCTCCCCTTTGGGACCGTCGGGCCACCACCGGAGATTCGGTCATCGTCGGCACACTCATCCTCGAATTGGATCCGGCGACGTATCTCTATCCCTTGATAGAAAACTGGCCCACGCCTACCGAAACCGGCGAGAGCGTCCTCGTGCGACGGGACGGCGATGAAGTTGTATACTTGAGCCGCCTCAGGTTCCGGAACTACTCGCCACTGATGTTGCGTTTTCCGGTCACGGAAGACAGCAGAGTCGCGTCCGTCATGGCCGGCAACGGCGTAACGGGCATTGTGATGGCGAGAGACTACCGGGATACCGCCGTGATGAGTGCTCTCTATCGCGTCCCGCACTCGCCGTGGATTCTGATAACAAAAATCGATGAGAGCGAAATCGTCGCTCCGCTCAAAGTGGTTGCTGCGCTGATTACCGGCATTACCGCATCCTTGATTCTGTTGATTGGCGCGTCCATGCTCTGGTGGTGGAAGCGATCTGAAGCCAAAGTATTAAGGGTGCATTATGACGCCGAGCGGGATCAGCGAACCTTGCTCGAGCGCATCGCCGTGGAGCGCAGACGGGCGGAAGAACAGTTGCAACTCTACAATGAACAGTTGGAAAAGGCCGTGGAGGAGCGCTCGGCGCGAATCCGGACGCTGGAACGCGACCGCCTCGAAGATGAGCGGCAGGTCGCCCTTGGTCGAATGGCCGCGAGAGTTGCACATGAGATCAATAACCCGCTGGCGGGCATCAAGAATGCGTTCACTCTGGTCAAACGGGCCATTCCAACCGAGCATCGGCATTATGAGTTTGTCGGTCTTGTCGAGCGTGAATTGGAACGGATTGCGCGGATCGTCCGTCAAATGTTCGAACTCTACCGGCAGCACCGGGAGAAAATCAGCATCGCCTGTCCCGCCGATGTCGTGCGTGAAGTATCGCTCCTGCTTGCCGGAAATGCCCAATCGCGGCAGGTGACGGTGGATGTGGAGACTGGCGGAACCACGCAGCCCATACTCCTGCACGAGGATTCTCTCCGGCAGGCACTGTTTGCGGTCATTCAGAATGGCATCGAGGCCTCGCCACCGGGGGGAAGAGTTCGTGTCAAAACCGTAACTTCAGACGATAAGCTGGAAGTGACGGTTGCGGACCAGGGGCCGGGAATTCCGGAGGGATACCGGACACGAATATTCGAACCCTTCTTTACGACGAAGGAAGGACTGGCGACCGGTGGCCTGGGGCTTGGACTATCGGTTACGCGCGGCTTGCTGGAGAATCTCGGTGGTACTCTGACGTTCGAAAGCTGCCCCGGTCAGGGGACCACGTTTACCATATCGATGCCCTTAAGGATTTCTACCGTGGAGGCCTCCAATGGATGACGCAGGGCGCATTCTGATTGTCGATGATGAGGAAACCGTTCTGCGTACAACGGCGGTCCTGTTGTCAGAAGAGGGGTATGTCTGCGACCGGGCGCATGATGCGAGCGAGGCGTTGAACCTGTTGGCGAGATATGATTATGATCTTCTGGTAACCGACTGGATGATGCCGGGCAACACCGAACTCGAATTTGTTCGCGCCGTACAGTTGACCGGGCGCGGAATTCCGGTAGTAGTTGTCACCGGATACCCGCAACTGCGGGAGGCAATCAAAGCCAAAGATACGATCCTGTTCGCCGAAGTGCTGAAGCCCTTCGATTTCGATGACTTCCTGAAAGTCGTCCACTCCGGTGTGGAATATGGCAAGAGTCATAAGACACAGGCGCCATTCGTGACCTGAGTTCTCGATTCCTCCCCCGTATCTGCAAACAGAAGGCTCTCCATTTGGCGAGCCTTCTGTTTGCAGAATCCAGATCGGTCAGAACCGCGGCCAGGCAAGCAATTAAGGCGTTCGCGCGATCACGACGTAGAATGCCCGCCCGAAAGCTTCGTCCAGAACGTCCGGTCCCTGTGTGGCATATGTTGTGAAGCGCAGATTTGCCGCCGAGGGGATGAAGTTCGGTGTGTTGCCCCGGTATACATAATAGGCTGCATTGGCAAGGGGATAGCCCTGGGCATCCCGCGTCGGCTGCCAGTACAACCATAAAAGCTGAGTGCCGGAATCATATCGAACCACGAGACTGTCCGGATCGGCAGTACAGTTCCGGCGCCGTCCCGTATCTGGTGGAGACATCTCCGAACAGCCGCAGGCGCTGGTCCATGCGCAGACGCGGTACACGTGCGTGCCGGTATCGGGATAATCGTAGAACCAGGTGCGATTGGCCTGTACGGTGCCGGCGAGACTGTCATTCCGGTAGATCTTGAAGAAATTTTCGTTGTCGGAATTGTCCTGCCACGCCACATAAACAAAGCCGCAACTGGTGTCGGAAGCCTGGCAATTTGACGGCGGCGTCGCAGCAGAAAGTCGCGTCCCGAAGTCCGCAGCCGACATTACCGCGTCTCCGCACGCGTTGAAGGCCTGCACCGCGTAGCTGTAGGTGCCGACCGCCGGAGTATCGGTCCAATGGGTAGTGTCGGAGCCGACCGTGGCCACGACCGTCAGGTTTCGGTACACACGATACCCAAGTTCCGTTGCGACATTTTCCCATGAGACGTTGATTCCGCTACAGAGAGTATCCGACGCCACGACGCCGGAAACCTGATTCGGTGGGCCGAAAAATGTCGCCGGTACAACAGGAGACGGCTGTCCGTCACCGCACGGGTTGAAGGGTATCACCCAGTAGTGGTTTATTCCGATGGGCGGAACGTCGGACAGACATGTGTCGTTCGCACCGGTCGTTCCCACCGGAAAATCGTCACGGTAGAGTCGGTATCCGGTTTCGTTGGGAGCATCGTGCCAGCAAATTTGGACACTGTCGCAATTTGGCGGGGCTGGGGGCAAGATGCTCACCTGAGGAGGCCACGTAAGCCGCGTTCCCGGCGCCTGGGAAGATACCGAGCCGCAGCAAACCCCGTTGCACGCCTGAACAGTATACTGATAGGACATTCCGGGAACGGCAGTATTATCTGAGTAACTTGTGGTTCCTGCCGGCAGGTCGCTGCCAAGCGGACTTCCATTGCGAAATATCCTGTATAGAGTCTCGTTGGCGACGTCGGGCCAGGTGACGACCACCGCGTTGCAGTTGCCGTTTGCATAAACGCTGGGCACCTGCGCCGGTGTTACCGCCCGTTGCCCCGGCACCTGCGATGACGCGAGCCCACAGCAAGCCCCGTTGCAGGCCTGAACGGAGTAGGTGTAGGGGGTTCCGGGCACGGCACTGTTATCCGTGTAGCTGGTGGTCCCGGCAGGCAAATCGCCGCCGATCTGGCCGACATCATTCCGGAAGACCTTGTACAAGGTCTCATTGGCTACGTCCCCCCAGCTCACGATCACTCCATTGCAGTTGCCGGCGGCGGTCGCCGTCCCCCGCGTCGGAATCGGCGTTCCAATCACCTGAAAATCGTCGATAAACGCACCGAGAGCCTGCCAGTCCCCCTCCTCCGAACTGCTGTAGAAGTACCATGTCACGTACAAAGTGGTCCAGCCCGCCGGAACACCTTGCTGATCAAGCGTCCAGCCGTGATCGGAATTCCAGTTGCTGACCAGTTCGCAGTTGGAGAAGTCAGCTTCAGGATAGGTGGCGCTGCGATACACCTTCAGGTGATTGCGGCCACTGTACACGTTCAGGTAATGGTAATACTGAAAGCGCAGGTTGCAGTAGTTGGCAATGGGGATCGCTTCGGTAACCATCCGGGAGCCTTGACACGTGTAGTAGTGCTCACAATCGTTCGGATGGTCATGCGGGTGCCCCGCGCACCATGCCGATTTGCTGCCTGTGTGGTCCCGGCAGTCAATCACTCCCCAATTGTCCGTGTCGCCGTCGCCGCAGTCCCGGTCGTCCGTTCGGTGCCAGCCAGAAGGCAGGCCGGTCAGACTGACATCTTCAAAATCCTCGGCGTAGAAAGCTTGCTCCTGTGCGTACAAGGTGCTCGCGTCCAGCAGCAGAGAGACTACCGACAGTGACGCGATCATACCCCACAAAACCAGCCATCGCCTGTTCATAAGCAACTCCTTCATTTGGGCTTTCCCTTCAGACATTGTGGCTTAGGTGCCGCGCATGTTATAGAACGTGCTCACTCTTATAGTTTGGCACCGTGAAGCTATCTGACAGGCAGGATTGCTCAAATCGCTTAAATACGACCATCTGCATCTAAGGGTCATGATTATATAAACTCAGCATTAAAAAGGTGTTCGGAATCCTGCCGGGAATTGCTTCGGGTTTGCCACACCGATTGCCTCTTTTGCCTCCGCTTCCGTCACCTGTTGCAGGCGCGGATTCACACAAATGAAAAGTGCCTTCCCTGTTTGTGGGAAGGCACTTCATAAAGCAACCGGCGAGTATCTTACGCGTGAAGCCTGTCTGTAAATCGCCTAATCACGGGCTAATGTCGCCATAAACTTCGGTTGATCATTGAAGGTGGTCGGATATTCCAATTCGGCGTAGTAGCGGTCGCCGGAGTGCTTCAGGCGGGGGAAGATCAGCCCACGGCCCAGCGGGAATTTGCCGGTGCGCTCCTGGATTTCATCCCGCAGCGGATCGACGAAGCACAACTGCTCGCGCAGCGCGGCGGCCTTGTCCTTGGCTCCGGCGGCTTTGATGTTGCCGAGCTGGCCCAGCAGATCGGCCACCAGCTTGTCCAGCACCGCCAGATTCAGTTCGAATTTCCGTTTGCCGCCCTCCATCACTTCCTTAATGCCGCCGTTCTTCTGGAAAAAGTGATACATCATATTGCGCGCCTTAACGTGTGCCTGCTCGGGGAGAAACCTCAGTCCCTGCACCATACTCACCAGCATCGAATAGTGTCCCGACGCCGCGGTCTGTTCAGTGATCGTGCCTTCCTTGGCCAGGTGCGACATCGCAAACATGCCGAACAGTTCGGCGCGGGCTTCTTCGAGTGGGGAATACTCGGCTTCGAGGTAGTCTCGTGCCTGTTTTCCCTGATGTGCCGGGTCTAAAGCTCCCGTGGTATGGCCGAGTTCGTGCAGCGCGGAGTGGATCTGGCTGCCTTCGAACATCAGCTCGCGGTAGTCGGCAAAGGCCTTGGCCGTCATGAACTCTTCGGCCATCAGATCGCCGGAAACCGAGTGAATGGCCTTGCCGGTGTTGCGGTACACAAGGTTCACCGAGCCCACGTTGGCAATCACCCAGTCATCATTGGGCAGAGACTGAGCGACGATTGTCATGGGCGAATTGACGTAGTCTCCGCTCCAGTTCAAAACGTCTACGAACCGGAGATGCGGCAACTTAGCCGGATCAATCTCAAGTTTCTTATGATCCCACGGCGCAATGGCTTCAAGGTGCGGCAGACGGGCCACAAGGGCCTTCAGCAAGGCTTGGGCATCGGCATTTTCGATGTACAACACGCCAGCGGCTTCGCCGCGCGCATTCTTCCAATTGTCAAGGTAGACTTCCAGCGCCGTGCTCAGAATCAGGTCCAGCGGTGACTTGTGACGGATCCAGAGGAAGTCCGCAATTCGGCGGGACTCGGCGGTGCCGTGGCGCAGTTCCTCAATCTTGCCGTCAAGGTAAATGCGGAATTCGGAAAAACGGCAGTGCTGGCGGGCGGCCTCCAAATGGTCAATAACCAGCTTCAGGGTCTCGCGGTAGCGGTCCTCATTCAGACGCATGACCACGCTGCCGTTATGGCGCTCGACCATGGCATTGACGATGTTCGCCTGCTCTCCAAGGCCATTCCACTCATCTTCCGTCATGTCGGGCGGATACAGTCCGGCCTTGTCCGGCAGAGCAAGGTCCTCAAACATGAACGGCGCCACGGCGGCAAAGTCGGCTTCCAGCTTCTCATCCCCCGCTCTTTTCACCAGTTCCCGCACCTGATCTTCCGGCATTCCCAGCAGGTGATTCTTGCGCGGCAGCAGCGAGAACGGGCTGTTCTGCATGTTCAGCACGGTCAGATAATCCTGCAAAATCAGCTTCTGTTCGATGGATGCAACCTCAATCAGGCGGCTGATGAGGCGGTGCAGGATGACCGTTTTGGGCTCGAACTGGTCGCGGTAAATGGGGTTCATCAGGTCCACGGCATCGGACAGATGTCCCAGCACCTGAATATCCTCATCGGTCAGTCCGCTGAGGGGAAATTCGACCCGGGCCAGCGCAGCCTTGCGCGGCGGCTCATCGGTCTGTTGATATGGAACATAGGTAATGTTGGCGGAAGGGGTGCTCACAGGGCCTCCTTGGCGGGTATATTTCGAGAGCTTTCAGAAGAATTTGCAGCGAGTATACGGCGGACAAAATAGCACAAACCCCGGTCTTTCTCAAGGGCTTTGTGACAGGTTTCGCGAACTTTCCACTTAGCGCAACAGCATCAGTTTGCAGGTGGCGGAATAGCCGGGAGTCTCCAGCCGGGCAAAGTAGATTCCAGACGCCAAAGATTCCCCATAAACATTCACCCGCTGTTCCCCCGCCGCCAACCGCCCCGCATCCTGCTCCAGCACTTGCTGTCCTTCAATATTGTACAGCCTAAGCCTGACGCTTGCCGGATGCGGCAGCGTGAAAGTGAGCGTGGTGGTGGGGTTGAAGGGATTGGGGAAGGCAGAAAGGCTGAAGGATGAAGGCTGAGGGATGAAAGGTGGGGCGGCTTCGGTGGTATCCTCGGGTAGGGCAAAACGGATGAGGAAACCTGTGGCGGTAAAGTGCGACACCATAGCGTCTGGCGTTACCGGAAAATCTGGCGAGTAGGTGCGGCCGCCCAGCCAGACGGCGTCGCTGCGCTCGAAGAGAAATGCCCATTGTTCATCGGTATCCGCTCCTCCAATATACGTGGCATATTCGAGGTGCCGAAGGTCATGGCTGAGGCGACAGAGTGCAATGTCGCAATTGCCCCCGTTGAATGTCAGGTCATAAGCATCAGCAGTCACCGGAAAACGAGGAGACCCTGTGATTAATGGCACAACGAAGGATCCCCTCAGATCCATCGCAAGCCCGTAGCCGCGTTCGCCACCATCCGGACTTCCCAACCGTGTCGAATGCACCAGCGTCTGCGGCAGGCACAGCATGGTTACAAATTGTTTGTAATTGTAGTCTGTCCAGAGGGTGTCATAGGCATCAGGCGTTACAGGAAAATCCGGCGACATAGTCACTCCACTGATCACCACGGTATCTCCACTCAGCGGCAGGATATCGCTTGTCCACTCCTCTACGGCACCCGTACCGACTGTGCCTCCCAAATAAGAGCAATACAACAGACGGTTGGCCGACATATCAAAATGCGCAACGAAGGCGTCACTGCGGCCGTGCAGGCTCGCTTGAAAGGCGTCCGTAGTGACGGGCAACCCACCATATGCAACTTCCCCGCCGATCCACACGTCACCGCGACCTGCCGCCTTTATAGCCATCGGATAAACCAATTCCCCGGGGAAATGGGTGGAATAGTCCAGCGTGGACGTTGCTGGGTGGAACATCATGAGAAATCCATCGCCGTAAGGTCCCGAATAGTTCGGATAGAGGGCGTCGGGGGTAACCAGCAGATCAGACGAATGCGTCTGGCCCCAGAGGTAGACGTCCCCCAGCGAATCCATACCCAGCTTTTCCACAAAATCGGTATTGGATCCGCCGACATAGGAACTGTATTCGAGGGCCGTGCCATCGGCCGAGAAGCGCGAGAAGAATCCTTCGCCAGCCCCTTCGCAGGTCGTGTCGAATGCATCCGGGGTCAAAGGCACCAGACCGCAAGGGCCGGAAATTCTGCCTGCGACATACACAGCCCCTTGGGCATCACTGATAACAGAACTCGGCTGCTCGCTCCCTACGCCCAAAAAGGTCGCGAATATCACGCTGTCGCCACCTGTGGTCAGCTTGGAAACATATCCAGCATAGGAATTGGACGAGTCGCAGTAGGCGCCGGGAGTGATGGGAAACCGCGACTGGCCCCAAGTAATTCCTGTCAGCAATTTGTGGTGCTGAAGGTCTTGGGTCATGGCCTGCACATAGGTTTCGCCGGCTCCCCAATAGCTGCAATACACCAGCGGATCAATCACCACCTCCCGTGTCGCATCGTAAGGCCCTAACACAAACAGGTAGCCCTCAGCCGTCAGTTCATAGCGGCAGGGAATTTCGATTTGGGCGTGGTTGATGTTCTGGTAGGCAAAGGGCGCCTGTTCCTTGACGGTGCCCAAGGAGGTCTGAAGCTGCAACGAGCCATCGGCAGCAAGGAACAGAGTTCCTTCCTGCCCTTCGTAGCGCAGTTGAATGGCGGAGGGATCGGCACCGGGGCGGAGGTGGTAGACGGTTTCCACACCGGAAGGTGCGATGCGGTATTGGACATCAATTCCCGGCCAAACGTCTTGGGCGGTGACGCTGCGGTAGTGGCCGACGCGGCTGCGCCATTTACAGCTATCCTTGGACAGGAAGTAGTTGCTGTAGCTGGTAAGCTTGTCTTCGCCGGTCAGGATGGGAGTGGGGTTGGCGCTCACATAGGACAGGCGGAGGACGTGGCCTATTACTGTGCGTGGTGTAGGCGAGTCCCCGAGAGATCCTGCATCCCGCAGACGGGCTGCAGGATGACAAGTGAAAGGGTAACGGTCTGCAGGTCGAAGACTCCGGTGGAGTCCACGGACTCTAACGAGATGACAAGATAAGG